>CAZVVH010000101.1:0-7585 GCA_964630475.1 uncultured Oscillospiraceae bacterium
AAGCGGCTGTTGGGATGGGCAGGCTTCTTTGCGTCGCCCCGGTGCCATTCCAGGCCGTTCCAGTCAATCAGGGTCTCAGGGATCTCATCCCCCTTGGTCAGGCCGTCCCACCAAACAGTGCCATCAGCGGGGTTATAGGCCACATTGGTGTAAATGGTGCCCTTCTTGGTGCATTCCAAGGCGTTGAAGTTGGACTTCTTGTTGGTGCCGGGAGCCACACCGAAGAAACCGTGCTCGGGGTTCACCGCCCACAGGCGGCCGTCCTCACCCACACGCAGCCAGGCGATATCGTCGCCCACCGTCCAGGCCTCCCAGCCGTCTCTCTTGTAGCCCTCGGGGGGAATCAGCATGGCCAGGTTGGTCTTGCCGCAGGCGGAGGGGAAAGCGGCGGTGACGTAGCGGATCTCACCCTTTGGATTCTTCAGGCCCAGGATCAGCATATGCTCTGCCATCCAGCCCTCCTGGCGGCCCAGGTTGGAGGCAATCCGCAGGGCGAAGCACTTCTTGCCCTGAAGCACATTGCCGCCATAGTTGGAGTTGATGGAGAAAATTTCGTTATTCTGGGGCATGTGAACGATGTACTTTTCTTCCTTGTTCAGAGTGCCATAGGAATGGAGGCCCTTGATAAAGTCGCCGGAATCCCCCAGCGCCTCCAGCACCTGGGTGCCCACCCGGGTCATAATCGCCATGTTCAGCACCACATAGGTGGAGTCGGTCAACTCAATGCCGTACTTGGCAAAGGGGGAGCCAACAACGCCCATAGAGTAAGGGATCACGTACATGACGCGGCCCTTCATGCAGCCCTCATAGAGCTTGTTCAGCTTTGCGTACATCTCTGCGGGGGCCATCCAGTGGTTGGTGGGGCCGGCGTCCTCCTCCTTTTCGCAGCAGATAAAAGTGCGGTCCTCCACCCGGGCCACGTCATCGGGGTCCGTGCGATGCAGATAGCAGCCGGGCAGCTTCTCCTCGTTCAGTTTAATCATGGTGCCCTCGCGGACAGCCAAGGCGCGGATCTCGTCCAGCTGGGCCTCACTGCCGTCAATCCAGATCACGGAATCGGGCTGGCACAGGTCGATCTTCTCCTGCATCCAGGACAGAACTGCCTGGTTATTCGTCAATGCCATATTGAGTTTCCTCCTTAAAATCTTTTTGCGCGATTTTCCCTTGATGTGCTTCTATTGTAGCGAATTATCCCGCAAAATGCAAGGCATAGTTGCCGAAATTGCAGTTACTTCTCGCTATTATTTGTACTGGAATCGTTACCGGCAAACCGGCCTTCTTTCCCGCTCTTAATTATAGGGGAAAACTCATTCAAAATATGGGTTTACATAAAGCTTCCCTACCTGGTACTGGTCAGGCAAGGGGTTGCCCTCGATATCAATCCCAGAAACTGCTTTAATCAGCCCTGTCTCCGGATCGATATCCAGCACGCCAAAATTGGTTTCCCAGCTTCCCTCGCCCCAGTATTCCACTCTGCAAAGGCGTTCTTCCCCGTCATAGTTCCGGATATACGTTCCTTTTCGGATAGAAGCTTGTCCTCCAAAGATGGCCGTCGCTGTATCTGCTCACCGTACATGTTTTCTTTTAGTATAGTTATTCTCTTTTAGTATAGTTATTCTCCTTCTAATACGAACTCCGCATAATAGGTCTTTTCATCCCAAACCCCGGTTTCCCGGAAATCCATGATGTTCTTGGCGATGCGATAGGTCCCCGGGGGCAGTTCTCCAAACGCATAGCTCCAATCCACTTCCCATTCTGTGCTGTCCTCCAGGGGGATGGTCCATGCCTCCGCCGTAAAGGCCATATCCTCCGGAAAGCCAAGGGCGTCCCAGCCATCCTCGGTTTTTTCCTCAACCCAGAACGCGCTGCCCGTTTGCAGGGTTCCGGAGATATACCCGCCGCTCTGGGTGCAGACCAGGGTCAGCCCGGTGGGAGCAACGTCCTTTGCTTCCAGCTGAATTCCCCAGCCATCCGGGGCCTCCGGGTCACATGCAAACACCACCCATTTCTCCTCCTCCGGGAAATAGACCTCGATGGTGTTTTCCATCCCATACTGATACTGGTAGCCTGTGCCGAAGTTGGACTGGTTGCTCTCCGCCGGCAGTTGGTCCGCGTCCACAGTGGAGGTGATGGTCCCGTCCATGACACCGCAGCGGCCCTCCACCTCGCTGTCATGGGAGGCATAATACAGCGTTCCCTTTATCATAATGGCTTTGCCCGGTTCCGTCTGGGGCGTCTCAATTACCACCGGGGTTTCCGCCTTGGGCGCTTCCACCGTCTGCGTTTCTGTTGCCGGAGTTTCCGCTGTCAATGTTTCCACCGGAACCGTTGATTCCACAGGAAAGTCCTCCCCATGCCCGCCGCAGGCGGAGAGGGCCAGCGCCAGCCCCAGCAAAGCGGCTAAAATTCCAAATTTCCTCTTCATTTTACTTCTGTACCTCCCCATTCCACAACGGTGAAGCCCTCCCGTCGGAAGGCGGGAAGCTCCTGCTCCTCCACCTCAACGGGCTTTTCCAGCCCCTTCCACACCATAAACACCCGCAGAACGCTGTCCGGCTGAGGCTCGATGGTCAATTCCGCGTGGCTGGTGTAATCCTCCCCCTGGAACGTGATTAAATTATAAGGGTTATCCTGCATCTTGGGCAGCCAATAGACGATAAACTCGTTATACTCCTTGGGTGTCAGGCCCAGCTGGGCCAGGGTCTCCTGTAAAAACTCTGCGGTGTCCTCCCCGGCCACCACAAAGCCCCGGGTCATATCGTAATCCCAATCCGATTTCCCCTCCCAGAACAGGTAGGAATATTCCTTTCCATCCGTCAGATCGGTCAGGGTTCCGTCCGGCCGGGCCAGCACGGTCCAGGCGCCATCCAGGGCGGGATAGGTGCAGGTCAATTTTCCATCGTAGTCCAGCGCCACCGAAACCTCCGTCTCCTCTTCGGGATAGAGGTAAATCACCGGTTTGGCGGTGGTCTGATCTGATCTACATGCTGACAGCGCTGCCACTATTCCCAGCAGCATTAATGTTGCCAAAAGCTTTGCAATCGTCTTTTTCATTGCTATCAACCTCCTGTTCTCATTGCTTCACTTTGCTTAATCCTGCTGAACCAGGAAATCGTACTCAGCCCGGCCGCTGTAATTCTCATCCTCCCAGGTCAGGGTGACCACCAGGATCCAATCCTGACTGTTGTCGGGCAAGGTAATCACATGGCCCTCCACTGCCAGTTCGATAGGTTCCGCCTGGTCATTCCCCCAGCTGTCCCCCGGGTAGCAATAGGCGCTGGCCTCCTTCAAACCGTCGTCAACTGTCTCAAACTTCACCGTGTCCGCTCCATACAGCCGGATTCTCGTGATCGTATCCTGCTTATCCAGAGGGGAAGCGCCGCAGGCGATAAGCGTCTCCTTTTCTTCGCCGTGGGAGATGGTCCATTCAGAGTTGCCCGAGAGAATGGCGGTTCCGCTGACATACAGCTTGGGCGGCTGGGTCATATCTTTCAGATCCCCAGCGTTATTATCGGGCACATCTTCCATTACTGCTTCTTCCGGGATGTCCTCTGCGGAGGCATTCACTGTGGGATCGTCCGCCCCCCATCCCGAGCCGGATTCCATCGCGATGCTTTCTGTCGGCGTCTCGGCGCTGACATCGCTTTTCTCCATCGAGTACCCATCGGATTCTGCGGCGATATCCCCCGCAGGCATCTCGTTGTCCACTGGTGCGCCGGAGCTGGCGCCGCTAAAGCTGCCAAGGAAGTGCGGCCCAAAGATCAGGGTGCTATAGCCCAGCCCCACCACGAGAATGAGGGCTGCGGCCATGCCGGCCCATCTTTTCCAGGGTGCGGAAGCCTTTTGAGGCATGGGAAACCGCCGGATATGCTCCGCCTCGTCAATCAGGCTGTCGTCCACCTGGCCAATGGCGTCCAGAAGCTTGTCGTTTCTCATCCTACCATCACTCCTTCCTGTTCCAATTGTTCCTTTAATCTGACCCGGGTCCGGTAAAGGTTGGATTTCACCGCGCTTTCGCTCATGGAATAGCGCCGCGCAATATCCCTGATAGAATCCGCGTACCAGTACCGCCGCAGAAACAGCACCCGGCTGGTAATATCGCTCTGCTTCAGAAAACAGCTGATGATCCGGGCCGTTTCCTCCATATTCAGCCTTTCGTCGATCTCCCCGCCTGCGGTGCAGTCGTCCAGCTCCAGGTCGATCAGGTTCAGCTCCCCGCCCCGCTTCTCCGCCGTCCTTTTGCGGTAGCGGTCCAGGGACAGGTTTCGGGTGATCTTACCCAAAAAGGCGGACAGAATCCGGGGCCTTTCCGGAGGTATGGCCCGCCAGGCCCGGAACCAGGTATCATTGATACACTCCTCAGAGTCCTCGTGATCTGTCAAAATATTGTGGGCAATGGTATAGCAATAGGGATGATACTTCAGGTCGGTTTCCGCTACGGCCCGCTCGTTTCTGTCCCAGTACAGCTGAATAATTGCAAGGTCCTCCATTGTCCTCCTCCTCTCTTTTTCTCAGCTCTCTATTTAATCAGACGCAAAATTTGGAAAAAGGTTGCAGCTTTTTCCAAATTTTTTTAATTGTTCCATTTATTGTGAACCAGCTCTCCCTGGTGGAATTGCCGGACGGAACAGACCAAAATTTTTATAATCCCTATTATATCATACCTGCGCTCCGCCTCACAACCTCCCCACAGCTGTTTGAAGTTCCTCTGATTCTGTGATATAATGGCGAAACAACATCGATCCAAGGAGAACGCTATGAATACGAAAGAAATCTCTGAGCTGCGCCGGCGTTTCCGCGCCGACAAGCACAATTTCAGCAGCATCCGAGGCTGCTATGTCAATGAAAAGCGGGAGATTGTCTCCCAGTTTACGGAATCCCTATCCCTGCTGCCGGAGGATGAGGAGGAGAAGATTCTAAACCTTCTGAAAAAATCCCTATCCGGCTCTCTGGGCAAGAATCTGGTGGACCTGACCTTTGCCACCCAGCAGGTGGTCAGCGGCGATCAGCACCGGCTGCTGATGGCCCTGCGGGAATCCAGGCTGGAGGATGAGGAGCTGATCCACAAGCTGTATCAGAATATAATCGAAAGCCTGAATATGGATACCAGCTATCTGATTCTGCTGGCTTATGATACGTATGACGTCCCCTATCGCACCAAGGACGACGCCCAGTTGGATGAGGCCTCCGCCGATGTGTTCCGCTATTTTGTCTGCTCCATCTGCCCGGTGAAGCAGACCAAGCCCGCGCTGAGCTTCCATGTCCACGAGAACCGGTTCCTGAACGTCGGTTCCGATTGGGTGGTTTCCGCCCCGGAGCTGGGCTTCCTCTTCCCCGCCTTTGATAACCGGGCGACCAACATCTACAACGCCCTGTATTACACCCGCAACCCCGCCGAGAACCATCCGGATTTCGTGCAGGCGGTCTTTGCCACCCCACTGCTCATGCCTGCCCTGGAACAGAAGGAGACCTTCCAGTCCATCCTCAGCGACACCGTAGGAGACGATTGCAGCTATGAGGTGGTGCAGGCGGTGCAGGACCAGCTGTCCGGCCTGATTGTGGAACACAAGGAAAACAAGATCGTAGAACCTCTGGTGGTTTCCAAGGGGACTATCCAGGGGATTTTGGAATCCTGTGCTGTGCCGGAGGAAAAGCGCACCGCCTTTGGGGACCGCTATTCCCAGGAATTCGGCGAAGATACCCAGCTTAGCCCCGGCAACCTGGTGGACACCAATCACATGGAGCTGCGGACCTCCGACGTCACCATTCAGGTGAACCCGGAGCGCAGCGAGCTGGTTCAGACCCGGGTGATTGACGGCGTGAAGTACATTATGGTCCGTGTGGACGAAGGTGTGGCGGTCAACGGCGTCAACATCCACATCTCCTAATACTGATTCTTGATTAAAAGATTTATACCAATCCCTGTTAAAAAGCACAAATGCTTTTTATAGCCCCCGCAGGGGGCGTCAGGGATTGTATGAGACGTGTTTTGCGCTTTAGCGCAAAACGGGCAGCGCCACTGAGGCGATGCCTCCCTGATAAAATTTACATATTTTATCAGGGAACAGTATTAATCAAGAATCCCGCGTGCTGTGCACGCGCAAATTGTGCCTACGGCACAATTTGGCGTCTCATAAAAACTTAATGCGCTTCGCGCTATAAAACGGTTTTAACCCGTTTTAATAAGTTTTATTATAACCCACAAGAACCGGAGGCGAAACAAAAAGTCCCCTGATTTGCGGCATTTACCGCAAATCAGGGGATTCCATTTTGCATCAGCTTATAAATTGTAGTAGGCAGTCAGGGCCAACCCGTTCCTGCTGCAGGCCTTCTTCCGGTAAACCACAGTCAGCGCACAGTCCACCAAAAGGCAGAGGACAACTCCGCACAGGACATCAATGACCGAATGCTGGTCCAGCAGCATGGTGGACCAGCTGATCGCCACTGCGGCGATCACCGCGAAAATACGCCAGCGCTGCATAGCCTTGCTTCGGAAAACAGCTATACAGGCGCACACAGACTGATAAACATGCAAAGACGGGCAGACATTGGTAGGGGTATCGATTCTCCGCAGAAGCAGAACCATCTGGCTCATAAAATCCCGGTCATAAATGACCCTTCTCAGCTGCAGGCCGTTAGGAAACAGCGCATAAATGGTCAGCGCACAGGCAGAACCCAGCACCGTTGCCCAATAAAACCGGTTGAACTGTTCCTGATCCTTCCACAGTAAGTACAAAATCACGAAGGGAATCCAGATAAACCAGAACACATAGGGAATCAGTGCCCATTTGCAGAAGGGAATCAGATCATCCAACGCGCAGTGAATATAGTACCTGGGCTGAACAAACCGCTCCAGCAGCGTAAAAGCCGTCAAATACAAAATAAAATAAATCAGCAGCGCCATAATAGAAGGGCGCTTTTGGCTTAACCATCGCCTCATTTGTATGCTCACCTCCTGTTTGATTCTATGTTCCATTATACTCACGAATTTAAACAGAAGTTTAACTTTCCTTCACAGCGATATTAAGTTTTTCTTAATTTTATTTTGGCTTTTATTTATTTCTGCTTATTCCGCCTTGCCGCCCTTTTTTTCCTCTACAAAGGCCTTCAGGCAGCGGAAGGTATCCGGGCTGATGTCGTGCTCAATCTTACAGGCATCCTCCTTGGCCACCTGCTCCGGTACGCCGATATACAGCAAGAATTCGGTCAGCAGCACATGGCGGGCATAGATATCACTGGCCACCCGGAAGCCCGCCTCGGTAAAGCTCATATAGCCGTCCGCGTTGGTGGTAATCAGGCCCTCCTCCCGGAGAGCGCCCATAGCAACGCTGACGCTGGGCTTGCTCACATTCAAGTGATGCGCAATGTCAATAGAGCGGCAGCAGCCCTTCTCTTTCTGGATCATCAAAATGGCTTCCAAATAATCTTCGCCTGATTTGTGCAGCGCCATGGTGGTTCAGCTCCTTATCTTCTCGGCCCGCCGGCCGGCAACTCCCTGAGCCGCCGGAAACAAATGAATTTCTATTATTATATCAAAAAAGCCGGAAATATGGAAGGGCATTTTTGCCGCTTTCCGGCCTATTTT
>CAZVVH010000102.1:0-7481 GCA_964630475.1 uncultured Oscillospiraceae bacterium
AAAAACCGCTGATTTCTTTCGAAATCAGCGGTTTTCATGGTCCGAGTGTTGAGATTCGAACTCAAGGCCTCTTGAACCCCATTCAAGCGCGATACCAAACTTCGCCACACCCGGATACCATCGAACAGGAACTTCCCTGACGACTTAGTCATTATACCACGGGGTTTTTCAGAATGCAAGCACTTTTTTTCATTTTTCTTGCTTTTCTTCCCGGCTGGATTTTTCTCTGCATCTGCTGTATACTATGCGCAGTGCATTTTGCGCCAACATATCCATTTTGAAGGAGATCCTATGAGCACCATCACCGAAATTCTGGCCGCGGAGCTGAATCAATCCATCCAGCACATCCAAAATGTCATCAATCTGATCGACAGCGGCTGTACCATACCCTTTATCGCCCGCTACCGCAAGGAGCTGCACGGCAGCATGGACGACACCACCCTGCGCAGTCTCTCTGACCGGCTGACCTATCTGCGCAATCTGGAAAAGCGCAGGGAGCAGGTCAAATCCGCCATTGAGGCCCAGGGAAAGCTGACCCCAGCGCTGTCCACTGCCATCGATCAAGCCGCCACCATGACTGAGGTAGACGACCTGTATGCCCCCTATAAGCAGAAGAAGCGCACCCGCGCCACCATTGCCCGGGAAATGGGCCTGGAGCCGCTGGCTCAGGCCATCTTTCTCCAACAGAGCGCCAGCGTCCTGCCCGAAAAGCTGGCCGCGTCCTGCCTGAACCCGGAGGCCGGCGTGAATACCTTAGAGGATGCCCTCCAGGGCGCCAACGACATTCTGGCGGAGCAAATTTCTGAGGACGCGGTCATCCGCAAGCAGCTTCGGGTGCTGGCCGTCCGCCAAGGCTCCATGACCTGCCAGGCCGCAAAGGATGCGGGGGATTCTGTCTACCGCACCTATTACGAATTCTCCGCTCCCGCCGGGAAGCTGAAAAACCACCAGGTTCTGGCCATAAACCGGGGCGAAAAGGAAGGCTATTTGAAGGTGAATCTGGAGATTCCGGAGGAATTTGCCCTTTCGATTGTCCAGGGCCGCTGGGTCAAAGGGCAAGGCCCCTGCGGAAAATTCGTGGAGCGGGCCGCCCGGGATGCTTACAGCCGCCTGATCGAGCCAAGCATTCAGCGCCAGATCCGCAGCGAACTGACCGAGCAGGCCGGGGAGTCTGCCATTCAGAACTTCGCCCTGAATCTGCGCCCGCTGTTGATGCAGCCCCCCTTCAAGGGCAAGGTGACCATGGGATTGGATCCCGGCTACCGCAACGGCTGCAAGGTGGCCGTTCTGGACAGCACCGGCAAGGTTCTGGACACCGCCATAGTCTATCCCACCTTCTCCCGATCCCGCCGGGAGGAGGCGATCCAGACGCTGAAAAAGCTGATTGAAACCCACGGCGTTACCTACATCGCCATCGGCAACGGTACCGCCTCCCGGGAGACTGAGGCCATGACGGTGGACCTGCTCAAGCTGGTCAGCGGCGTTTCCTACATGATTGTCAACGAAGCCGGCGCTTCGGTATATTCCGCCTCTAAGCTGGCTGCGGAGGAGTTCCCTCAGTACGATGTCAACCTGCGCAGCGCCATTTCCATCGCCCGCCGCCTTCAGGACCCCCTGGCAGAGCTGGTGAAAATTGATCCCCAATCCATCGGCGTGGGACAGTATCAGCACGACGTTCCCCAGAAGCGCCTGACCGAGACGCTGGATGGCGTGGTGGAGGACTGCGTCAACCAGGTGGGTGTAGACGTCAACACCGCCTCCCCCTCCCTGCTGCAGCGGGTTTCCGGTCTGAGCACGGCCATTTCCAAAAATATTGTGGCCTATCGGGAGGAAAACGGCAAATTCACCTCCCGCCGCCAATTGCTCAAGGTTCCCAAGCTAGGCCCCAAGGCCTATGAACAGTGCGCCGGCTTCCTCCGGGTTCCGGAGAGCGGCCAGATTTTGGACAATACCGCTGTCCACCCGGAGTCCTATGAGACTGCCAAAAAGCTGCTGGAGCTTTGCGGTTACTCCCTGGAGGATGTGGCAAAGGGCCGGATTTCCCAGCTGCCTGCCCGCTTGAAGCAGGTGGGGCTGGAGGAGGCCGCCGTCCGCTGCGGTGCCGGAGTTCCCACCCTTCAGGACATCGTAAAGGAGCTTTTAAAGCCTGGCCGGGATCCCCGGGATGAGCTGCCTAAGCCCATTCTGCGCACAGACGTTCTCAGCATTTCCGACTTGAAGCCCGGCATGGTGCTGACTGGTACGGTGCGCAATGTCATTGATTTCGGCGTATTTGTGGACATTGGCGTCCACCAGGACGGCCTGGTTCACATCTCCAAGCTGTGCAGCCGGTATATCAAGCACCCCTCCGAAGTGGTCTCCGTGGGCGATGTGGTGAAGGTGGCGGTGCTGGAAGTAGACGAAAAGCGAAATCGCATCAGTTTGACCATGAAGGATTTGCCAAAGGAATGACAATCCGCCATTTCTCAGGATCACGGATTTGCAGCCTTTGCACCCCTCCCAGCTTTGCTGCGCAAGCCCGCCTCCCCTTGCACAGGGAAGGCTACAGGCAGTAATTTAAAGAGGATCGCCGTTTTATGGGGCGATCCTCTTCTTATTTAGAATACATATTTTACCAGGCGGTCAAAGGCCTCCCGCACCCGGCTGTGGGGCACGGCCAGATTCATGCGGATGGCGTAGGGCCGGTGGAAGGGGCGGCCATCCTGCCAGGTCACTCCCACGTCCCAGCCTGCGTGGAGCAGCTCATCCAGGGTGCTGCCATGGGTCTCGCACCATTCCTGGCAGTCCAGATAGAGCATGTAGGTGCCCTCCGGCTTTGCCAGGGAAACCCCGGGGATATGCTCCCGGATAAAATCACAGGCATAGTTCACGTTTTCGCTGAGCACCTGCAGCAGCTCCTCCAGCCACTGTGCCCCCTCCTGACTGTAAGCACCGGTCAATGCGTACATGGACAGCACATTCATGGCGTTATAGTGGGTGCGGGCGGAGACAGAATCTACACGGTGCCGGAGATAGGAATTGTAAATAATGTGATAGGAACCGACCAAGCCCGCCAGATTAAAGGTCTTGCTGGGCGCGTAGACCGCAATGGTCCGGTTTCTGGCGTCTTGGCTGACGCTCTGGGTGGGGGTGTGCTTGCTGCCATTCAGCAGCAGGTCGCTCCAAATCTCATCAGAAACCACAATCACATCGTTCTTTTCATAGACCTCCATGGCCCTGCGGATCTCCTCCGGCTCCCAGACCCGGCCACAGGGGTTATGGGGATTACAGAACACGGCAAAGTGGATTTTGTGCTTCTTGAGCTTCCGGTCCATGTCCTCATAGTCCATGCGCCAAACCCCGTCCTCGTCCTGATACAGGTCACTAAGGACAATCTCCCGGCCATTGTCCGTAATGCTGTGTGTAAAGCCGATATAGGTGGGGCTGTGGAGAAGCACCGCCTCGCCCGGAGCGGTAAAGGCATTCAGGGCGGAGACTACGCAGCCCAGCACCCCGTTTTCATAGCCGATCTCGGCGGCGGTCAGCCCCTCCACGCCGTTTCTC
This sequence comes from uncultured Oscillospiraceae bacterium, assembly GCA_964630475.1. GTDB lineage: Bacteria > Bacillota > Clostridia > Oscillospirales > Oscillospiraceae > JAJQBJ01. The sequence goes on from CAZVVH010000102.1 coordinate 3,544, forward strand.
TCCTGGTGCCAGCGGATAATGGAGTCGAAATACTCCTTCCGGGGGCTAAAATAGCCGAAAGCCGGGTGCTCCGTGCGCCGGATGATGGCCTCCGTAATGGAGGGGGCTGTGGGGAAATTCATATCCGCCACCCACATGGGGATGGAATCAAAGCCCTCCTTGGGAGGCGCCGGCGCAAAGCCAGGGGTCTTGCTCAGTCCATCCACGGCCAGCGCATCTTTTCCATGGCGGTCCATGATACTGGTAAAATCGTACTTCATTTCTCTCTCCTTCCGTAGCTGTCATTCGTTGGGATAGGTATACAAAATGGGGTTGCTCTGGTCCGTATTGCCCAGATACTCCTCCAGACACAGGCCGGATTCGTAAATCAGCTTGGCGTTCTCCCGGCCAACATAGCGATAATGCCAAGGCTCATAATCGGTGGCGGTGAGATCCTCCTTGCCCTCCGGATAGCGCAGGATAAAGCCATACTGCCAGGCGTTTTCCGCCAGCCATTCATAGACCTCATAGCCTGCGGAATGGATGCCGTCCGCATTGATATCCACCGCCAAACCGGTCTGATGCTCGCTGGTACCGGGGACGGCCACCCAGAGCAGAGCCTCCGCCGTGGCATCCTCCGTGGAGTAGCCCTGGGCAATATAGCCCTCAATGCGCTCGTTCATCAGCTCAATCTGGCGCTCTGCGGTGCGATAGCCGGAGGCCACCACCGGATAGATCCCCTGTGCCCGCATATCATCAAACATCTCCTGAAGATCGGGATAAATACGCTCGTCCACCTCATAGCCATTGGACAGGGTCACTGTGCTCACCTCATAGCCCTCGGGGATGGCGTTCCAGCGGTTTACCAAAAGCATCTGCCAGTCCTCCCCGACAGAGGAACTGTTGGTATTGGCAGTCTCTGATGGCGGCACTGTCTCTCCCGGCGCTCCACTTTCCGCAGAGGGGCTTGACACCGGCGAGGCACTCTCCGTCACCAGTGGGGTGGTCTCATTGCCCGGATTCTTCTCCGCCTCATTGGACAGGGGGCCTTGTTTCAGGTACTTTACTGCGACAACGGCCAGCAGGATCAGCAGCACCACCGCGACGAGCAGTCCCAGCTTGCCGCCCGGGCCGTTTTTCCTCCTGTTCTGTCGGTTCCGCGCGACCTCACGTCTTCCCGTGCCGTATCTTCCGTCACTCATACCGAACCCTCACTTATAAAAATGATCAAGCTCATTATATCACAATTCTCAGCAAATTTGCGATATAACAGGCTATATTTGGAAGGCAGGAGAAAAATAGCCGAAGCAGAACCATTCCATCTGCCTACCCGGCTATTATACAACAGAATTTCAGGCAAGTTCTTACGATTTTTTGAAATAGGATTTAAAAAACAGCGCGGGATTCCCAGATCTCGGAAATCCCGCTGCGGTTCCGTTTTTTATTCGGCCAAGGCTGCGCCCATAGCCCGGCAATCTCTCAGCGCCTCCTCATCCGGCTCATAATTTGCCAGGATGCAGTCGCAGATCAAATTGGCCCCTTGGCCCCGGCAGGTCTCCTCCCAGATGCGCATCCACTCTCCGTCTCCCCAGCCGAAGGAGCCGAACAGGCCGATTCTCCTGCCGCCCAGCTTGGGCAGGCACTCCTCAAAGACAGGGGCAAACTCGCTGTCCTCCAGTTCTTCTGAACCCATGGCGGGGCAGCCGAAGGCAATGGCGTCGTATTCGTCCACCATATCCGCCGAGAACACCGCCACAGGCAGCAGTTCCGCCTCTACGCCAGCGCTCAGCGCGCCCTCCAGCACCGCGTTTGCCATGATCTCGGTATTCCCGGTGCCGCTCCAATAAACAATTGCTGCTTTACTCATAGTCAATCCTTCCTTTCCAATGATGGTTTCAATTTTTATGTTTCTCACACATTTACAGCCAGCTGCCTTACAGGCGCCCCCCGCTGAACTCTGGCACAGTAATCCGCCGTGCAGCAATGGTACTTCTGGAAGGTGCGGCGGGCCTTTTCCTCATCGCCGTAAACCTTCCAGCAGCCCACGCATTTGCAGCGCTCCGCACCGTTGCGGATAAAGCCATCCACATCCTCCGGGGGATAGCCCAAAAACAGTCCGATCTCATGAGGAAACCCTCCGTCGCTCTTCAGCCTGCGCACCAGCGCGGCCACACAGCGGTCAGAACAGCCAGTGGGATAGCCTCGATCGGCCAACAGCCTGGCTGCATCCGGGTTTGCCAAATCTCCCGCCAGCCAGTGGGGCCGGTATAGGTAGACCAGGGCCTTCCCGCCTTGGTATCGCAGGGGTAAAACCCGTAGGCCCTTTTCCCTCAGCCACAGGTTCATCTCCCGCATATCCTGCTTCATCTCCTCCTGTGAGCCATAATTGCAGGAAAACATGCTGCCGGTCTTTAATCCGGCCAGCGTCGGCGCACAGAAACGGGCCACCAAATCATCAGTCATGTGCAGCATACTCCTCTAAAATGCTGCGCAGGGCGCTCATGGAGCTGGAGTGGGATCTTGCGATCACCGTATTTCTCCCCTTCAGTTCACTGAGTGCGCAGCGAACCATCTTATGGGACATGGTACTGGTGAAAAACACCATCAGATCCGGATTGCCCAGCTTGTTCTTCAACCCGCCGGTGGGCTTGATAAACACCTTGGAGCGGCACCGGTATTCCTTGCAAAGCTCCTTATACTGGCGCTCCATACACTCATTGCCGCCTAAAATGACCACGCTCATGGTTCGTTCCTCCTTGGATTAGATTGCGTTGGCAGCCAGACCGCTGCCGGTTTATGCTTTATACCAATCCCTGTTAAAAAGCACAAATGCTTTTTATAGCCCCCGCAGGGGGCGTCAGGGATTGTATGAGACGTGTTTTGCGCTTTAGCGCAAAACGGGCAGCGCCACTGAGGCGATGCCTCCCTGATAAAATTTGCATATTTTATCAGGGAACAGTATTAGTATTGCCAATTTTAAGTTAGAATAAACTAACCTTACCTTAAAAAAGAAAGCGCAGGCCGCGCCCTCTTTGGAACCCGGGAGATACGGATGCAACTCCGCATCTCCCGGGGTTCCGTGTCGTTCAGTTGTTACTTGTGTGCGCAGCCTCCACAGCTGCCACACCCACCGCCGCAAGCTCCACAGGAGCCACAGCTTCCGCCGCAGGAGGATTTGCCATTCTTCTTGTCACGATGTATGCCATAGATAATTGCGCCAACGATGACACACACAACCAGCAGCACCAGGATGGTGCCAAGATTTGCAGAAAGCCATGCGATCATAACAATTCCTCCTTGCAGATGTCAGTGGGATTAAGAGTTCACCTTTACCGCTCTTTCCAGCTTCTTGGTGCCCTTTGCGGGTCGGAACAGCAGGTAGAAGAAGGCGATCACAACCAGGATTGCCACGATGGAGCCGATGCCGAAGTGGCCGGTGAACAACATGCCCAGCTGATAAATGACCATGCCTACCAGATAAGCAAAGCCGCACTGATAACCAACAGCAGCCCAGAACCACTTGGCGCTGTTCATCTCGCGCTTGATTGCGCCCATTGCTGCGAAGCAGGGTGCGCACAGAAGGTTGAAGGTCAGGAAGGCGAAGCCGGAGAGTGTGGTGAAAGCAGCGCCCATGGTCTCATAGACAGTGCCAGCACCGGTGCTATACAGGATACCCAAGGTGCCGACAATGTTCTCCTTTGCAATCAGGCCGGTGACGGAAGCCACGGTTGCCTGCCAGTTGCCGAAGCCCAGGGGGCTAAAGATCCAAGCAACAGCTCCGCCGATGGTTGCCAGAATGGACATATCCAGCTGATCCTCTTCCAGCATGGTGAACGCACCGTCAACAAAGCCAAAGAAGGACAGGAACCAGACAATGATGGTGGACAGCAGGATGATGGTGCCAGCCTTCTTGATGAAGGACCAGCCGCGCTCCCACATGGAGTGCAGGATGGTGCCCA
>CAZVVH010000103.1:0-7405 GCA_964630475.1 uncultured Oscillospiraceae bacterium
TCCGTTTCCGTCACCCGTTTGATTGCGTCAAGTGACATAATTTCACCGCCTTTCCTTACTGCTCTCTCAAAAAATGCCATTTTGACGATTATGATGAAATTGTAACTCCCTTTCAAGAAAAAATCAATAGAAATTTTCGTTTTTTGTCTCCTATTTATTGCACATTTTGACGAATTTAATAACATCTTTCTTTAAATTGTCAAGGATAAGTTCCTATTTTCTTCTCGTTAAAGTGAAAAAGTCCTCTTTCTTTTTCAAAAAATTCACAGCGGTGCGGAAACGTTTTCAAATACAAAATACCTGTGTATTTTATGCCGGCGGTCCATATCTCCCATCCCTCTTTTCGCTGGGGAGCGGGGCGCCCCTTCCCATCGAAGGCTGATATTTTTAATTTACTCCGATTACAGCGTTTCCTTTGTCCACCCCATTTTTTGAAAAAAAAGATTGCGGCCCGCTCCAAAACAGGCTATACTTATTTTAATTGATACACAAGGAGGCGCCGATCTATGGCTCAACCCCGTCTCGACAAAGAGAACTACTACCTGGATATTGCGGACACGGTGCTCAAGCGCTCCACCTGCCTACGCCGCTGCTACGGCGCCATTATCGTCCGCAACGATGAGATTATTTCCACCGGCTACAATGGCGCACCCCGGGGCCGGAAAAACTGCATTGACCTGGGCTACTGTGCCCGGGAGGCTCTGAACGTCCCCTCTGGAGAGCGCTATGAGCTGTGCCGCTCCGTCCACGCGGAGGCCAACGCCATCATTTCCGCTGCCCGGTCAGAGACCATCGGCGGCACCCTCTATCTGGTGGGCCGGGAGGCCAAAACCGGCGAGCTGATGAGCAATGCCACCTCCTGCCCCATGTGCCGCCGGCTGATTATCAACGCCGGGATTCAGCGGGTGATTATCCGCAGTTCCCCCTCCGACTATTCCGTGGTCCACGTGGAGGATTGGGTCCGGGAGGATGATTCCCTGCCAGATCGCAGGGAGTGGAAGGAATCAGGAAAATAAGTCATAAAAAGCCGGATTTCTGAGGTTCAGAAATCCGGCTGTTTTCTATTTCAGCGACTCTTTCAACGCGGCGTACTCTGCCTGGACCTGGCGCAGCTGTCCGCAGGACATCTTGCCCTCCGGACATTTCCCGGAGGCCACGCAGGAGGGGCCGGCGCTGCCAAACAGGGTGGGGGCCACGGCGTAGACCAGGCGGTACATCTCCTTGGCCAGGGCGCGGATCTCCCACTGCGCCCGGTTGCAGCAGCGGATGGCAAAGAAATTGTACAGGCTGCGGGCGTTCATGGTCATCACCATCTTGGTTTCGCAGGCGTTGGGCAGCACAAAGCGGGCATCCTCATTGGCCTTTTTCTCCGCCTTGCTGGTGGCAGTCTTTTCATCCATGCCCTGGGCCATAAAATCCGCCTTGTGCTTGGCCTGGAGGGCCTCCGCAATGCTGAGATAATGGGCGGCCTCCTGCCGCATGGCGGCCAGGAAGCGCTCCCGGCTCTCCGGATCCGCCTCCACCTCGGGGGGGATCACAAACTGGAAATCGTCCAGGCGCACATAGCGCTGGCTCTGGACAGAGAAGGAGGCGATCCGGTGGCGGGTGATCTGGGCCAACAGGGACCGGCTGACCCCCTCAATGGCGAAGGTAAAGGACGCATGCTCAATGGGGCTTTGGTGGCCCATGGTGGACAGCATCTTGAGAAATTTCGCGCTCTTTTCCGGGGTCAAATCCGCCATCAGCCGGTCCACCCCTACGGCGGAATAACACAGCTTGGCAGCAGCAGCCACCACCTGTTCCGGATTGGGTGTATATGCAATCAGTTCAACTTTTAACGGCATCCCATGCCACCTCACATTCCATTTTCTTTGTCGTTCCAATGCTGGCTGAGGAAATCCTCTACCTTATTCCAATACAGGTCGGGATCACAGAGCACCTCTTTTACATGGCCGCTCCCCTCGATCAAAAGGTAGTCCTTAGGCGCTCCGCAGGCCGTATACAGGCGCCCCATCATGGCCGGATCCACCAGCTGATCCAGCTCTCCGTGAATGAAGAGAGTTGGGGTGGTGGATTTTTTCACCGCCCGGACCGGCTCCGCTTCCCCCGGCCAGTACCCGGCCAGCAGGCGGGTTGCCAGAGAAAAGGCCGGCTTCATCAAGAAAAAGGGGGCATGATGCTGCCAGGCCACCCGGCTGCACATCTTTCCATAGCTACTGTATGCAGAGTCAGAAACCACGCAGCGCACCTGCCGGGGCAGTTCCCTGCTGCCCGTGGCAATCAGGGCTGAGGCCGCACCCATGCTGGTTCCGTGGATTAAAATCTCCGCATCGGGAATCCGCTCTAAAATCCAGTTGGTCCAGAGGATCAGATCCTCGCTGTCCCTGGCCCCCATGGTGGCGTAGTTTCCCCCGCTCTTTCCGTGTCCCCGCAGATCGGGCAGCAGCACGGAGAACCCCTGCTCCCAATAATGCCGGGCAAACACCGCCACCGCCTCCCGGTTTTCCCGGTAGCCGTGGAGACAGATCGCCCAATAGCGCCCCGGCCGCTTGGGCCGAAGCACCTCTCCCCGCAGGATCAGGCCCTCCCGGCTCTTAACGGAGACCAGCTCCTTTATGCCGCAGAAGAGCCAGGTTTCATCAGTCCGGTTCATGGCGGCGAAGTTGGGTGTTTTGCGGCGGACATACTTCTGGGTCATGTAAACCCCGGCCGTCCCCAGAGCTGTGCCTGCCGCTGCCAGAGCGAACATTCCCACAAGCATCCTTTTCTCTCCCATGCTGCGCTCCCTTCCCTCAGCCAAAGAAGGCACGGGTCTGCGCCGCGTTCTGGCAGATCTCCACCTTCAAGGCGTCCAGTCCATCAAACCTCCGCTCGCCCCGGAGATAGCTGTAAAATTCCAGGCGGAGCTGCTGGCCGTACAGATCGCCGTCAAAGTCCAGGATCCAAGGCTCCACAGTCACCTGATTTCCGTCGTTAACAGTGGGACGAATCCCCACATTGGTCACGGCCAGATAATCGTGGCCGTCCTCCAGAAACACTTTGGTGGCATAGACACCGAAGGCAGGCATCACCAGCTCCTCCGGAAGCTCCAGATTGGCAGTGGGGATGCCGATGGTGCGGCCCAGCTGCTTGCCGTGAACCACCCGCCCGGTAAGGACATGGGGGTGTCCCAAGTATTCCACCGCCCGCTCCATCTGGCCTTGGGCCAGCAGGCTTCGGATATAGGTGGAGGAAACGGTGATCCCCTTCACCTCCACCTTTCCGATGACGTCGCAGCCCACACCCAGAGCCTGACAGGTCTCCGTCAGCCGCTGGGGGCTGCCCTCTCCCCGATAGCCAAAGCGGAAGTCATGGCCGCACACCACATGGCAGGCGTTCTGTTCCCCAATGAGGTAGTCCGTGATAAACTCCCGCCAGGGCTGGTGCATCATCCGCTGGTCAAAGTGGGCAAGCTCCACGTCCTCAATGCCGTAGCAGCGCTGCATCAGCTCCGTCCGATCCTGGATGGTGTTGATCAACGGCACCGACTGACCAAGGATGAGGGCAGATGGGTGGGCGTCAAAAGTTACCGCCGCGGGTATCGCACCCAACTCCGCCGCCCGCCGGGTCACCTGCTTGAGCAGTTCCCCGTGGCCGCGGTGCACGCCGTCAAAAAAGCCCAGCGCTATCACTTTTTGTCTTTCTTTCACCAAAATCAAACCTCAAAAAAGCTCTTGACCGTTTTCATCCTGCCGTTTTCACACCGGCCTAACATCAAAAATACTCCGCCTTCCCCGTACACCCGCCACAGGCCGTCCTCCGCCCTACAGGCGAACTCGTTGCCGTTGCGGCAGCGCTGTTCCGCTCTTCCGGAGATGGTCAGCCCAGGATACCCTTTAAAATAGGTCTCCACAGGCAGCAGCAGCGTCTCCGCTTCCCCTGCCTGGGCGGCGGCCATCACCCGCTCCAGCGGCACCGCATCCTCCAGCGTAAAGCCGGCGGCGGCGCTGCGGCGCAGGGAGATCATGATTCCCCCCACCCCCAAGGCTTGGCCGATATCATGGCACAGGGTACGGATGTAAGTGCCCTTGGAGCACCGAACCCGCAGGGTCCAGCTATGTTCCCCGGTCTGCTCCAAAACCTCCAGGCCATAGATGGTGATGGGGCGGGGCTTGCGCTCCACCTCCTCCCCCTTCCGGGCCAGGTCATAAAGGCGCTTCCCCTTCACCTTCAGGGCGGAGTACATGGGAGGGACCTGCAAAATGTCCCCTCGGAACCCCTCCAGTGCGCCTTCCAGCTCCTCCCGGGTCACCTGGCAGGAGGTGGTGGTCAGCACCGTGCCGGTGGAATCCTGGGTATCCGTGGTGACCCCCAACTCCAGCCCGGCAAGATATTCCTTCTCACTTTCCGCGGCGAACTCCACCGCCCGGGTGGCCCTGCCCACAAAGACGGGCAGAACCCCGGTGGCCATGGGATCCAGGGTCCCCCCGTGGCCGACGCGGCGCTCCCGAAGCAGGTGCTTCAGCTTTACCACAACATCGTTGCTGGTCCAGTCCGCCGGCTTATCGATTACAATAATTCCATTCGGCATATCGGCCCTCAAGCTTCCCTCTGAATGGTATAAATGGCGTTCAGGATGGCCTCCTTGGCGCGGGGCAGATCCATCTCCACCGTGGCGCCGGAGGCAGCTGCATGGCCGCCGCCGCCCAGCAGGGCACAGGTTTTCGTGGCGTTCAGGCTGGCGTCGGTGCGCAGGGAAATCTTGCACTTCTTTCCCTCCACCAGCTCCCGGATGGTCACCGAGATATGGACGCCCTCCACCTGGCCCGCGAAGGCGGCCAGGTCGTCCACGTCGGACTCCGTGGCCCCCACCTCCCGCAGCATCTGGCAGGAAACCTGCACCACGGCGATGGCCCCGTCCTGATACAGTTCCATGCCCTCCACCAGCAGAGACTCCATTTTCAGGCGCTTAAAGCTCTTGGTGCGGAAGCAGCGCTTGTTGATCTCCTTATAGCGCCTGGAATACTCCATCAGCTCTGCCGCCACCCGATGGGTCTCCGGGGTGGTATTGCCATAGACAAAGCAGCCGCAGTCTGTAGACACGGCCAGATAGAGCAAGCTGGCAATCTCCTCGTCCAGAGGACAAAGCTCCTTGCAGACCTCCAGCATGATCTCGCCGCAGGCGGCCCGCTCCGGCTCCAGGCACAGATTCTCCGCATAGAAGGTGTTGGAGGGATGGTGGTCAATACACAGCTCCACCTTTCCCTTGTAAGGCTCCGCCTCTGGTGGAAACAGCCCCTCCGTAGCCATGTCAACGGAGACCACATGGGAGAACGGCTCCCCCTCAGCGGCCCAATAGGCCGCCACATAGGGGGCATAGGTGGTGGTGACGCCGCCGTTGGGCAGCAGCGCCGCCCGCTTTCCCAGCTTCCGCAGGGCGGCGCAGAGGGCCGCCGCAGAGCCTAAGGTGTCCCCGTCCGGGCGGATATGGGTGAGAAGAAGGATATGATCCCGGTCCCGCAGCCAGGCCGCCGCCTGCCGTGGATTCATCTGTCTCATACTTCTTCCTCCCCTGATTCCTCAGGGCGCACTTCTTCCTCATCCTCCGGAATATCCAGGCTCTCGATCAGTTCCAGAATATGGGCGCCCTGGTCAATGCTGTCGTCCTCCACGAACTGCAGCTCCGGCGTATAGCGCAGGCGCAGGCTGCGGCCCAGTTCCCGGCGCAGATAACCGGAGGCGGATTTCAGGCCCCGGAGCACCTCCCGGCTTCTGGATTTATCCAGGCAGCTGATGAAGATTTTTGCGTAACGCAGATCCGAAGAAGTGTCCACCGCGGTAATGGAGACCATGGTCTCCTGTACCCGCGGATCCTTCACGGTGCGGATCAGGGAGGACAGCTCCCGCTGAACCTCCTCGTTGATTCTTCCAATTCTGTTGCTTGCCATATTTTTTCTCCATTGAACCCTCTCCGCCCCGGCCGTCAAGCCACCGCGGAGAGGGCTGTAATACTGTTCCCTGATAAAATATGCAAATTTTATCAGGGAGGCATCGCCTCAGCGGCGCTGCCCGTTTTGCGCTAAAGCGCAAAACACGTCTCATACAATCCCTGACGCCCCTGCGGGGGCTATAAAAAGCATTTGTGCTTTTAACAGGGATTGGTATAAAAACCTTATCTTGCGATCTCCTGCATTTCGAAGCACTCGAAGACATCGCCTTCCTTGAAGTCGCTGAACTTATCCAAGGTGATGCCGCACTCGTAGCCGGCAGCCACCTCCCGGACGGAGTCCTTAAACCGCTGGAGGGAAGCAATAACACCCTCGTGAACCACGATGCCGTCCCGGACAACCCGCACTTTGGCCCCCCGGGTGACTCTGCCCTCCTGAACATAGGAGCCGGCCACCATACCCACATTGGTGATCTTGTAGACCATGCGCACCTCCACGCGGCCCAGCTCCACTTCCTTGAACTTGGGAGCCAACATGCCCTTCATGGCGGCCTCAATCTCATCAATACAGTCATAGATCACCCGGTACATTCTCATATCCACCTTCGTGCGCTCTGCCGTGGACTTGGCGTTGGCATCCGGACGGACGTTGAAGCCCACGATGATGGCGTTGGAGGTGGAGGCCAGCATGACGTCGCTTTCGTTGACAGCGCCCACGCCGGCATGGATTACGCGGACACGGACCTCCTCGTTGGACAGCTTCTCCAGGGAAGCCTTCACCGCCTCAGCAGAGCCTTGGACGTCGGCCTTGACGATGATGTTCAGGTTCTTCAGCTCGCCCTGCTGGATCTGAGAAAACAGATCGTCCAGGGACAGCTTCTGGACCGGGGCGTTGGCCTTGTCCTTGGCCTCCTGCTTGCGCTGCTCTACCAGCTCACGGGCCATCTTCTCGTCGGCCACAGCATAGAAGCTATCGCCGGCGCCGGGCACCTCGCCCATACCGATGATCTCAACGGGGAAGGAGGGGCCTGCTTCCTTCAGCTTTCTGCCCTTAAAATCAGTCATGGCGCGGACACGGCCCACTGCGGTACCGGCAATGATGATATCGCCCTGCTTCAGGGTGCCGTTCTGAACCAGCAGGGTTGCCACAGGGCCGCGGCCCTTATCCAGGCGGGCCTCGATGACAGCGCCCTTGGCGGAACGGTTGGGATTGGCTTTCAGCTCGGACATCTCTGCCAACAGCGTGACGTTCTCCAGCAGGTCCTCAACGCCCATGCCGGTCTTGGCAGAGATAGGCACCACGATGGTATCGCCGCCCCACTCCTCGCAGACCAGCTCATACTCGGTCAGCTGCTGCTTGATACGTTCGGGATCGGCGTGGGGCTTATCCATCTTGTTCACTGCCACCACAATGGGGATATTGGCAGCCTTGGCGTGGTTGATGGACTCAACCGTCTGGGGCATGATGCCGTCGTCTGC
>CAZVVH010000104.1:0-7383 GCA_964630475.1 uncultured Oscillospiraceae bacterium
TGCTGCGTATAACCGTTTTAATAAGTTTTAGTATAAAGCAACCGCCGCCGGAATCCCGGCGGCGGTACTTCTTGCGAAAACAATCGCTATGATTTCACTTGCTTCCGTCAGCTTGCTGACGGAACTCTGCTTTCTACATCTTGAGATGAAATTTCCCGGCGCCATGGCGCCGGGAAATTTCACAGGGAAAAATAAGAGAAGTCCTCTACTATGAAACGAATTGATTAGCCGTTGAATGCCTGCTCCAGGTCAGCGATGATATCATCAATGTGCTCGGTGCCGATGGAGAGACGGATGGTGTTAGGCTTGATTCCCACATCCAGTAGCTCCTCCTCCGTCAGCTGGCTGTGCGTAGTGGAGGCGGGATGAATGACCAAGCTCTTCACATCGGCCACATTGGCCAGCAGGGAGAACAGCTGCAGACGGTCAATAAACGCCTGGGCCTCAGCCGCGCCGCCCTTGATTTCAAAGGTGAAGATGGAACCGCCGCCGTTGGGGAAATATCTCTCATACAGGGCATGGTCGGGATGATCGGGCAGGGAAGGATGATTGACCTTCTCCACCTTGGGATTATTCAGCAGGTACTCGATGACCTTCTTGGTGTTCTCGTTATGACGGTCCAGGCGCAGGGACAGACTTTCGGTGCCCTGGAGCAGCAGGAACGCGGCGAAGGGGGAGATCGTGGCGCCGGTATCCCGGAGGAGAATGGCGCGGATGTAGGTCACAAACGCGGCAGGGCCTGCGGCTTCGGTGAACTTGACGCCATGATAGCTGGGATTCGGCGCAGAGATCCAGGGATACTTGCCGGAGGCAGCCCAGTCAAAGGTGCCGCCGTCCACAATCACACCGCCCAGGGTAGTGCCGTGGCCGCCAATAAACTTGGTGGCGGAATGAACAACCACGTCGGCGCCGTGCTCAATGGGACGGATCAGGTAGGGGGTACCAAACGTGTTATCCACCACAACAGGCAGGCCGTGCTTGTGGGCGATCTCCGCAATGGCATCAATGTCGGGAATATCGGAGTTGGGATTGCCCAGGGTTTCCAGATAAACCGCCTTGGTGTTGGGCTGGATGGCCGCTTCCACCTCTTCCAGGTTGTGGGCGTCCACAAAGGAGGCGGAGATGCCATACAAGGGCAGGGTGTGGGCCAGCAGGTTGGAGGTACCGCCATAGATGGTCTTCTGGGCCACGATATGCTCGCCCTGGGTGGCCAGCGCCTGAACGGCGTAAGTGATGGCAGCCGCACCGGAGGCCACTGCCAGGCCGGCCACACCGCCTTCCAGCGCGGCAATCCGGTCCTCAAACACGCCCTGGGTGGAATTGGTCAGCCGGCCATAGATGTTGCCGGCGTCTGCCAGGCCAAAGCGGGCTGCTGCATGGGCGGAGTTCTTAAATACATAGGAAGTGGTTGCGTAAATGGGCACCGCACGGGCATCAGAAGCGGGATCAGGCTCTTCCTGTCCAACGTGGAGGGCCAGGGTGTCAAATTTCCAATTCTTCTTGGTTTCTTCGGTGATTTTAGCCATAATAGAATACCTCTTTCTGTTATCAATTTTTATTTGGGTTTGAGCGATGATTCTTTAGAAAAGAGGCCTCACATTCGGCCATTGCGAAAGTTCTGCCGAAGCAGCTGGGAAAACAAACGCATCATGGCTGATACTCCTAACTGGAGCCCTGCTTTTACAGGGCGATATCTAACCTATAAACCTACTTGGTTTAGCGATTATAAGATAACAGATTTGAAACCCATTGTCAACCCCCTTTTGAGAAATAATTTCATTTTCCTAGGTGTTTAATGGGTATAAACAATGAATCTGCTGTGCTGGCAAGAAGGCCAGCACAGCAGATGTTACAGCACAAATCGTTTCTCTCCTGCGCAGAGCTGCTTCCAGACCGAAGACATCCCGCGCAGCGTTTCCACAGTTTGGGGAATGTGGATCAAAAGCTGTTCCACTTCCTCATCGGTATTGTATTCGCTGAGGGAAATCCGCAGGACGCTCTGAGCCACCTCCGGGGGCCGGCCAATGGCGATTAACACATGGCTGGGTTCCAGAGCGCCAGACGCACAGGCGGAGCCTGCCGAAGCGCAAATCCCCTTTGCGTCCAGCAACAGGATCAGCGACTCCCCTTCCACCCCCTCAAAGCAGAAGCTGACATTTCCAGGCAGTCGATGCACCGGATCCCCATTCAGCGCGGCATGGGGAATTTGGGATAGCCCCTGGATTAGGCGGTCCCGCAGGGCACAAACCCGTGCTCCATTCTCCTTCATCTGCCCGCAGGCCTCCCGGAATGCCGCCGCCATGCCGGCAATTCCCGGAAGGTTCTCCGTGCCAGCCCGGCGGCCCCTCTCCTGGGAGCCTCCTTCGATCAGATTAATTAGCGGAATGCCCCGGCGCACATACAGTGCGCCCACCCCCTTTGGCCCATGGAACTTATGGGCAGACAGGGACAGCAAATCAATGTGCTCTTCCCTGACCCGAATGGGCACATGCCCTGCGGCCTGCACCGCATCCGTATGGAAGAGCACGCCCCTGGCCTGGCAGAGGGCACCGATCTCCCCAATGGGCAGGATACTGCCAATCTCGTTATTGGCATACATGACAGTCACCAGGCAGGTATCCGGCCGAATGGCCTTCTCCACCTGTTCTGGCGTGACTGTCCCCAGAGGGCCAACCTCCAACAGCTGAATCTCAAAGCCCCGCCGGCTCAGCCTTTCCAGGGTGTGCAGCACCGCGTGATGCTCAAAGGCGGTGGAAATAATATGCCGCTTCCCCTGCTTTTCTCCCAGGGCTGCGGCGGACAAAATGGCCTGGTTATCCGCCTCGCTGCCACCGGAGGTAAACACGATCTCCCGAGGCTCGCAGCCCAGCCCCTGGGCCATGGCGGCCCGAGCCTGCTCCAGCCGCGCTGCCGCTCGCTGTCCCGCCCCGTGGAGGCTGGACGGATTTCCGTAATCCTCCTCCAGGCAGTCCAGCATGGCCTGAATGGCGGCCTTGCTCACCTTGGTGGTTGCCGCGTTGTCCACGTAGATCATAGCGTTCTCTCCTCAATGGGAATCCCCCATGTATAATTCCTATTATTTTAATAGGACATAGGAATCATAGCACAGTTTTTCCTTCAAGTCAACGGCCCGCTCCCTCATTCCGCCGAATCCGGCCCTCTTTCAGAAATTATTCCCCATTCTGTTGACATTTCCCAGATTTCTAACTACAATAAAGGTAATCACGTTCGGGCAGCACCCCGTTGCTGCCCGCATTCTGTAATGAGAGGTATTTACTATGAATTATACAAAAGAGTACCATGATAAATTGACCACCGCCGAAGAGGCGGTCAAGGTGGTCAAATCCGGCGACTGGGTGGACTATGGCTGGTGCACCGCCACCGCCGACCGCCTGGACATTGCCCTGGCCAAGCGCATGCCCGACCTGTACGATGTGAAGTTCCGGGGCGGCATTCTGCTTTGGAAGCCCGAGATTTTCAAGATTCCCAACGCCCCCGAGCACCTGACCTGGAACTCCTGGCATATGAGCGGCATTGAGCGGGCCGCCGTCAAGGAGGGCTTCGCCTACTACAATCCTATCCGCTATTCCGAAATGCCCCGTTACTATCGGGAGAGCCTGCACACCGACGTGGCCATGTTCCAGGTGGCTCCCATGGATGCCCACGGCTTCTTTAACTTCGGCCCCAACGCCAGCCATATGCTGGCCATGTGCCAGGGCGCCCAGACGGTGATCGTCGAAGTGAACCGCAACATGCCCCGCTGCTTGGGCGGCACCGAAGAGTCCATCCACATCAGCCAGGTGGACTACATCGTGGAGGGCATGAATCCCCCTGTGGCGGAGATGCCCTCCAGCGCTCCCTCTGAGGTGGACAAAAATGTAGCCGCCTACATTGTGGAGCAGATCCCCAACGGCGCCTGTCTGCAGCTGGGCATTGGCGGCATGCCCAACGCGGTAGGCTCCATGATCGCGGAGTCCGACCTGAAGGATCTGGGCGTTCACACCGAGATGTATGTGGACGGCTTTGTAGATATCGCAAACGCCGGCAAGATCACCTGCGGCCAGAAGAACATTGACCGGGGCCGCCAGGTGTTCGCCTTTGGTGCGGGCACCAAGAAGCTGTATGACTACCTGAACAACAACCCCTGCGTCATGTCCGCCCCTGTGGACTATACCAATGATATCCGGGTCATCTCCTCCATTGACAATTTCATCTCCATCAACAACGCGGTGGATATCGACCTGTTCGGCCAGGTCAACGCGGAGTCCTCTGGTACCCGCCATATCAGCGGCGCAGGCGGCCAGCAGGACTTCGTCCTGGGCGCTTACCTGTCCAACGGCGGCAAGAGCTTCATCTGCCTGTCCTCTACCTACAAGGACAAGGCCGGCGTTATGCACTCCCGCATCCGTCCCACCCTGGCGACCGGCTCCATCGTCACCGACACCCGAGCCAACGTCTCTAACGTGGTCACCGAGTACGGCATGGTCAACCTGAAGGGCATGACCACCTGGCAGAGAGCGGACGCGCTGATCTCCATCGCGCATCCCGATTTCCGGGAGGATCTGATTGCCCAGGCGGAGAAGCTGCATATCTGGAGGAAGTCCAACAAGAGATAATTTCACAGCCTGAAAAGGCACTTTCAACAAGCTGACGGAAACAAGTAAAATTATAACGAATCCAAGGGCATACGCCTTGGATTCGTTACTTTAGCCAGTGGCCGCCTTTGGGCGGCACCAGTCGCCTAAGTTTGAGAAAATGCCTGCATTTTCAAGAGAGCTTGCCGAGTTTTTCGGCAAGCTCATCACCAGGGAGAGTCATCTTCCTGGTGATTTTCCTTTTTCTGATGTTACAGAGGCTTGCCGGTCAGCAGCTCGTAGGCCTGCAAATACTTGGCAATGGTCTTGTCCACGATCTCCTGGGGCAGCTCCCAGTCGTGCTCATTGGCCTTCAGCCAGTCCCGGGCAAACTGCTTGTCGAAGGAGGGCTGGCCATGGCCCGGCTCATAGCCCTCCGCGGGCCAGAAGCGGGAGGAATCCGGCGTCAGCATCTCGTCGCCCAGGACGATATTCCCCTCTTCATCCAGGCCGAATTCAAACTTGGTGTCGGCGATGATGATGCCCCGGCTCAGGGCGTATTCGGCGCACTTCTTGTACAGGGCAATGGTGTAGTCCCGAAGCTTCTCGCCATACTCCCGGCCCTTGCCGGGGAAGCGGGCCTCCAGATAGTCCACGCTCTGCTCGAAGGAGATGTTCTCGTCATGGTCCCCGATCTCCGCCTTGGTGGAGGGGGTGTAAATCGGCTCAGGCAACTTGTCGGACTCCTTCAAGCCCTCGGGCAGCGTGATGCCGCAGACCTGACCGGTCTTTTGATAGCTGACCCAGCCGCTGCCGGTGATATACCCCCGGACAATGCACTCCACAGGCAGCATGGTCAGCTTGCAGCACAGCATGCTGTTGCCGTCAAAGCGGGGCTGCCGGAAGAACTCGGGCATGTCCTTCACATCCACCGAGATCATATGGTTGGGGAGAATGTCCCGGGTCAGATCGAACCAGAACTTAGACATCTGGGTCAGCACCGTGCCCTTCTTGGTGACCTGATTTTTCAGAATCACATCAAAGCAGCTGATGCGGTCGGTGGCCACCATAATCAGCGTGTCGCCGTTGTCATAAATCTCGCGGACCTTGCCCTCCTTGATGGGCTTCAATTCCTGCATACTCATACTCTTTAGCACCTCGTCTTTTTCCAAAGTCCGGCCATCCAAGCCGGTCAGATTTGTTCCCTTAGAGTGTATTTGATTTTCCCTGAAAAATCAAGAGCAGTTTGAAATTTCTCGACAGAAAACTTGCAAACCCCAGGGAAAGTGGCTATAATAGATGTCGGATTTTAATATTTCTAGTCAAAGGATCGTGAATAGAATGGAAAATGTAACCCCAATCTCCGCCCAGCTGCTGTCTCAGCTGGAAGCAGGCTATGCCTCCCGTCCCAATCTGGCCGTCCTCTCCAACGCCCTCTCCCGCACCACGCTGGACGACGCTGCCTTTGTTCCGGCCAGTGCCGCCAAGCTGCGCATGGATTTCTCCATTGAAATCCCCACCACCAAGATCACCAATCAGAAGCAGAGTGGCCGCTGCTGGATGTTCGCTTCCCTGAACGTGCTGCGGGAACGTGTTATTGAGAAATGCAAGCTGGAGGATTTCTCCTTCTCCGCTACTTACCTGGCCTTCTATGACAAGCTGGAAAAGTGCAATAACTTTCTGGAGGCGGTTCTTCACTATGCCGGTCAGGAGCTGACCGACCGGGAGACCTACACCCTGATGCGCCAGCCCATTCCCGACGGCGGTCAGTGGGACATGACCAAGGGTTTGATTCAGAAGTACGGCCTGGTTCCCTCCTGGGTCATGCCGGAGACCGTCCACTCCTCCGGCACCGCTCAGTATCTGCCCATCCTGGGCCGCAAGCTGCGGGAGGACGGCCTGGAGCTGCGCGCGCTGGCTGCCCAGGGCAAGGATACCGCCCCCCGCCGCCAGGAGATGCTCCAGGAGCTGTACAACGCCCTGTGCATCCTGTATGGCCAGCCCCCCAAGACCTTTAACTTTGAGTACACCGATAAGGACAAGGTCTATCACGCCGATTACAATCTGACCCCCATGGAGTTCTTCCAGAAGTATGTGGGTGACAACCTGGACGAGTATGTGAACCTGCTCAGCGCCCCCCATCTGCCCATTCACAAAACCTATTCTCAGCCCTTTATGGGCGACATCGTGGAAAACGACGTCTGCTGGCTGAATATCACCGAAGAGGAGCTGGAGGATCTGGCCCTGCGCCAGCTAAAATCCGGTCAGCTGGTGTTCTTCAGCTGCGACTGCCGCTGTGACCGGGACCGGGCCAACGGCTACTGGGATCCGGACTCCTTCCAGTACGGTGAAGTGCTGGGCGGCATGAAGTTCGGCATGACCAAGGAGGAGCGGCTGCTCTCCGGTGAAAGCAACATGAATCACTGCATGGTGTTCTGCGGCGTCAACCTGGACGAAAACGGCCAGCCTAACCGCTGGAAGATTGAAAACAGCTGGGGCGATGCCTCCGGTCAGAAGGGCTATTTCATTGGCAGCGAGAAGTGGTTCAAGGCCAACGTCTACCAGGTGCTTATCCGCCGGGAGCTGCTCAGCGACGAACAGAAGGCCCTGCTGACTCAGGAGCCGACCCCCATGGTTATGTGGGATCCCTTTGCGTAAAGAAATCCGGAACAATCAAAAATAGAAAAGGCGGGGGATCGCTCCCCCGCCATATTGGTTTTTATGTAGTCATTTTCCTTTCAGGAAAATGATCCTTTTTGGTTTATGTAGCCTGAGTAATGCTGGCAGAGGAAACTTTCTTTTTTATTAA
>CAZVVH010000105.1:0-7271 GCA_964630475.1 uncultured Oscillospiraceae bacterium
CGCTGCATTTGCGCGAATAGCGGAAAATGCCATTTGGCCGCGCGGCACACCCTGCTGCAGCGCGCACGTTTTCAGACTGAAAAGTACCGAATTCAAGGTGCATGTCCTTGAATTCGGTATAATTTTACTTATTTCCGTCAGCAAGCCGACGGAACTCTGCGAGGATCTTGCATATCAAATTTTTAAAAATGTCTTTTTCTACAGCCTGCTCTTTTTTATCATTTTTATAAAACTTTAATATTCGACAATCTTCGACTGTGATATAATAAAAGAGAAAGAAGGCGAAACAGCATGGAGCATCGAACACGCAAAAAGATTCCCATTACATTTTGGATCATATTGGTTTTGATTGCCCTTCTGGCCGAGTTGGCTGTCCTCTTCTTCGCGGTGAACCGCTGGAGCGTCACCATCACCATGAACGGAGACAGCGCGGTGGTTCTGGAATACGGCGACAGCTACCAGGATCCGGGAGCGGAGGCCCGCCTCCACGGCTCCCTGTTCTTTCGGGAGGGCTGGCCCATGGAGCTTGCCGCCAACAGCAATGTGGACGCCAACGCCGTGGGAGAATACACCGTCACCTACACCGCCAGAAAGCTCCTCTGGGCCAAACAGGTCACCCGTACCGTCACGGTTCAGGACACCTGTCCCCCGGAGATCACGCTGATTTCCTCCCCAGATCATTGTACCCTCCCAGGCGAAATCTATGAGGAGGAAGGCTATCAGGCCACCGACAATTGCGATGGCGACCTGACCCAGTTCGTCCAGCGGGAGGAGCGGGACGGCGTGGTCTATTACTCGGTGGAGGACTCCTCCGGAAACCGGACAGAGGTCATCCGTACCATCCAGTACGGCGATTCCACGCCCCCGGAGCTGGCTCTGCTGGGAGATGCGGCTGTCACCCTGACTGCCGGAACCGCTTATGCGGAACCTGGCTGGACGGCCAACGACAACTGCGACGGGGATTTGACCAATCAGGTTCAGGTGTCAGGCGCCGTGAACAGCAATCAGGCCGGAACCTATGAGCTGACCTATACCGTCACTGATCAATCCGGCAACGTCTCCCAGGCCACCCGAGCTGTCACTGTGGAACCCGTCCAGCAGGCGGTCACCGTCACCCCCAACGGCAAGGTGATCTACTTAACCTTTGACGACGGCCCCGGCCCCTACACCCAGCAACTGCTGGACGTTCTGGCCAAATACAATGTGAAGGTCACCTTCTTCACCGTCAACACCAAGTATAACGACCTGATTGCGGCGGAGGTAGCCGCAGGGCACAGTGTGGGCATCCACAGCGCCACCCACGATTATCCCACCATTTACGCCAGTGAGGACGCCTACTTCGCAGATCTGCAAAAGCAGCAGGACATTATCTATCAGCAGACCGGCGAGAAAACCACCCTCCTCCGCTTCCCTGGCGGAAGCTCCAACACGGTCAGCAAAAACTACTGCCCGGGTATTATGTCCAAGCTGACCCAGGACGTCACCGACCAAGGCTTCCAGTATTTTGACTGGAACGTTTCCAGCGGCGACGCCGGGGAAACGACCGACACGGAAACGGTCTACCAGAATGTCATTCAGGGCGTGCAGCAGCACGATGTTTCCGTGGTACTTCAGCACGACATCAAGGAATTCAGCGTCAATGCCGTGGAGAAGATCATCGTCTGGGGCCTGGAAAACGGCTATACCTTCCTCCCCCTGGACGCCACCAGTCCCACAGCCCACCACCGCGTCAACAATTAACCGCGCAAAAGGCCGCGTTTCTCTCCTCCTGGAAAGAAACGCGGCCTTTTCAGATATTGCCGGACGCTTTCAAAGGTGTGCTGCCTTTAAGAATCCAGCTGGGTTTCTCAGCACCTGCTGCTGTTGCAGACCAGGTAGATAATCTGCCGCTCCCTGCTGAGCTTCCGGAGAAGGGCCAGCGCCCTTCGGGTGTTCTCGTCGTCCAGGTTGACAAAGGGATCGTCCAGGAGCAGGAAGGGCTGCTCCCCCTGAAACAACCCGTCGATCAGCGCCAGCCGCATACAGAGCATAATCAGATCCCCATAGCCCGCGCTGAAACAGCTCAGCTCCCGAGCCTTGCCGCCCCGTTCCAGGCGGACCTCCAGCTCATGGCTGACAAAGGCGGTTTCACTCTGCTCCTGGGGCAGCAGCTGATTTAGGTACCGGACGAAGCCCTCCTTGATCCTATCCAGATAGGTCTCCGAAAGGCTTTGATGTGCTCGTTCCAGATAGGCGATGGTCTTATCCAGGGTCTCCGCCTTTCTCCGCCCGGTATCCCGCGCCTCCCGCCAGCGGTCCAGCTGGTCGGACAAATCCGGAATCCGGTCCGCCTGCTCCTGCAGGCGGGCAATTCTCTGCCGTTCCTCTGCCAAGGTCTGGTGCAGCTCCTGAACCTCCCGGCTCAAGCTCTCCACTGCCAGCTTCAGCCCGTCCACACTGACAGTCTCGCTGGACTCCTCCGGCTCGAAGTCCTCGCCGTGCTCCGCTGTGAACCGCTTTAGCTGCCTTGTGACCTGCTGATAGCGGGCCTTCAGCTCCCGCACCGTTCTCAGATCATCCCGGATGGCCTGTAAGCTGCCGCGGGTGCGGGGCAACTGGGTCAGCTGATACCGGTGAAAAAATTGCTCCACCGTCTCCTCGTTTTGGATGCTTTGGGCCTCTCGCCGGCTCCGGCTGGCTTTCAGGCGCTCCGCCGTCTGCTGGGCCTGCCGAAAGGTAGCGCAGTCGGTGCGCAGATCTGCCAACAGCCCTCCGAACTCCGCTGGGGAACCAAGCTGGTCATAGCGGCCCAGAAAGGCGCGAAGGTCCTCTTCCACCTCCTGCCGGCGCCGTCGCAGCTCCTCCGCCTGCCGGGTCATGCCCGTGCGCTTTTCCACCAGGGACAGGTAGAGGACCAGCTTGCCTTGAATCTGATTCAGTCCCTCCTGGAGGGGCTGCCCTGCCCCCAAATAGGCGGCCACAAAGGCTTCAGCCCGCTCCTCCTCCCGCCGGGTGGCCGCCTGATTGGCCCGGATTTTCTCCTTAATCTCCCGGCTCAGCTGAGTCCCCCTTTGTCCGGAACCGCTGTCCGCAATCATCTGGCGCAGGTTCAGGTAAACAGCCCCGATAAGGCAGAGGACGCCGATTCCCAGCAGTCCGCCGCCCAAGGGAGCCTGTCTGAGGATTAGGAGAAGGATTCCCGCCAGTCCGGCCGCCCCTCCCCCGATAAGGCATGACAGAACTGCCCTATTTTTCCCCGTGTTGGATGGGGCATCAGATGTTTCGGAAGTCCCGCCGGCGGCCAGCCGGCTGTTTTCCTGTCCCAGGGCCGCCGCCCGGGAAAGCCGCCGCTGGCAGTCCCGGATCTGCTCCCCGGTGGGAACATTGCCGTGGAAAAATGCCTCCAGCGCCCTAAGGCTGTCCTGCTCCTCCGGGGAAAGCTGGCAGCTCCGCAGTTGGGCAGACAGGGAAAGATACTCATCCCAGGCTGTCTGGCAGGCATGCAGCTCCTTCTCGGTAGGAAGTCCCGCCGAAAACCGGGTCCCCTGCCGGTCCGGCAACTCCACCGCTGTCTCCCAGGCCTGGGTCTCGGCATCATCTCCGGACAGGGCGGCCAGCTGATCCAGGGCGTCGGAAACCGCAGAAAGCTCCTCCTCCCCTGGCAGTCCCTTGGGATATCGCTCCGCCGCCCCCCGGACAGCACGTTCGATCTCCGCCTTCTGGGCCATAAGCCCCTGATACTCCCGGCTCAGGGCGCGCTGGGCCTCTCTGGCAGAGACCCGGGCGATCTCCCGTTGGGTGCCGGCGATCATGCCGTTTTTTGCCTGAATCTGTCCCTCCAGCACCGTCAACCGGCGGTATTCCTCCGGAAGGCAGTCCTTCACCTGGTGACAGGCGTCCAGCTCCCGCTGGAGCTGGGTGATCTGCCGTCCCGCTTCCTCCACCGTTCCGCCGCCCCCACGGTAGGGAATATAGGTGCTGCGGACCTTTCTCAGGGCCTCCACCGCCTTTTCATAGCGGCTGACGTCGTTTGTGTCCTCCACCAGATTGCTCAGCTTTGCCTGAATGCTGGCAGTGGAGAGGGGGCCGGTCTCCCGGAGCTGGGGCATGTAGGTACTCCGCTCAAAGGAGTCCCCGTCCAGCCCGAACAGCTCCACGCCCAGATTTCTGGAGAATTTCTGACTTCTGCCCAGACCGGGCTGCTCATAGAGGGCAAATGTATCCTGGCTGGGACGGTCCCCGAAGGTGCGCTCCACCCGGTACTCCCTACCGTCCAGCTCAAATTCCAAATTTCCGCCGAAGGTTCCCCCCTGCCAGGGGATGTATTTTCGGCGCAGATCCTTATCCAGTGTATTTTTATTGCCCCGGGGCAGGCCATAAAACATGCACCGCAGAAAGGTGGCCAGGGTGGTCTTGCCAAAACCGTTCGGCTCCTTAATCACTGTCAGCCCCGGCTGAAACTCCACGGCATACTGGTGAAGTCCGCCAAAGTTTTCAATATAACAGCGCAGCAGCTTCATAGATGAATCCCCTCCCCGCTGAGGGCCTGAATTCCGCAGCGGATGATCTGCTCCTTTTCCTCCTCGCCCTCATTGCCGCCCAGCACCAGGCGGACAAAGGCCCCCTTCAGGGAGATATCATGGGCGTAATCCTCTGGATGCAGCCCCAGGCGGCTCTCATCCTTCAGCTTCACAAAGTAAAATTCCTGGCTCAGCTCCTGTTCCAGGTAATCCAAATCCTTCTGGGTGTCCAGCGTACAGGCGCCGGTCAGAACCAGCTTCACCAAATCCCTCCGGTCAATGCCCTTCAGCGCCCGGTGCAGCGCCCGGGAAAGCTCCGGGATGGTGGTCAGGCCTGTGATATCCACTGAAAGCTGGTGCAGGGTTCGGCTGGCAAAGGGCACGAAGCTGGCGGTCAGCCCCCCGGTACTTCCGATTTCCAGCAGCACGAAGCCCTTTTCTCCGCATTCGTCAAACCCTCTGCCCTCCAGACAGCCGCAATAGCACCAAGTCCCCCGCTCGTCCAAGGCTTGGGCCTGATAACTGTGGATATGCCCCAGGGCCAGGTAGTCGATGCCCTTTCCCCGCAGGGCGGGCAGGCAAATCTGCCCCTCCCCCGGGACGGAAGAGACCTGGCCGTGAAGCATCACAATGTTGCAATCCGATCGGTCCAGGGTCAGCTCCTGATACACAGCCTTGTCATTTTCGCCGTCCCACTCCAAGCCGGAGATCACCACGTTGCCATAGCGATAGCTGCTCCACCGGTTGGAAAACAGCTTCAAATTCGCCGGCTGTGCCCCACCGGCAAAGTTGCCCTCCTCATCGTGGTTCCCCCGCAGATAGAGGAACTCCACCCCCGGGGCCTTCTCCACGGCGTCCAGCAGGATAGCCGCCGTCCTGGAGGAAATCCGTTCCGTATCAAAGAGATCGCCGGCGATGAGGATCGCGTCAACCCCATGCTCCACCGCGTAATCCACCAGCCGGAGAAAGGTATGACGGAGTTCATTCCCCCGCTGCCGGGCTTTTTCCGGCGAAAGGTTGGCCTCCAGCTTGGAATCAAGGTGCAGATCGGAACAGTGAATCAGCTTCAAAGCAAACCCCTCCCTTCTGAACCGAACTTATGTTTGATTTTATTATAACAGCTTTCCGCAATTTCCTCAACTGCTAATCCTCCTATTTGAACAGCGGGCTAAAAAAGCCCCGCCGCCGCGAACGATGGGTGTCCACGGCGGCGGGTTAACCATATTCCGTTTCAATAAGCTGCGGCGGGACCCGCGCTGATTCAGGCCCGGCTAAGCCCTCCAACACCGCCTAAACAACCCCAATGTTAAAGGCGGAACACATTAAGGTTCCAGACGGCAAAGCTCCTCCTGACAAACCGATTATTTCAGTTCCTCAAAGGCTTCTGCGCCGCGCTTGCAGATGGGGCAAACAATATCGGGGGGCAGCTCAGTACCCTCATACACATAGCCGCAGACTTTGCAGATATACTTCTTCAGTTCTCCCTGCTCAGCCGGTTCCGTCTCAGCGGCCGCAGGACCGCACAGCTCAGTGGCCAGGGCCTCCAGCTGGGCCGCGCTCTCCTCGTTCAGTGCCGACATGATCTTCACAGCCGGGTTGGCATAGGTCAAGTTCTTGCTCTTCTCCAGCATCCCCTTCATCACCCGGACAGCCATGGGTGCCCAGCTGCCATTTTCAATGAAGGCAACCGTCCGATTGCTGTAATTGCGCTCAGTCAGGTGCTCGATAAAGGTGCGCATGAAGGGGAAGATGCCGCTGTTATATGTAGTGGTGGCCAAGACCAGCTTGCTGTATCGGAAGGCATCCTCCACCGCTTCCGCCATATCGCACCGGGCCAGGTCGTGGACCATTACCTCGGGGCAACCCCTTTCCCGGAGAAGTTTCGCAAGCTGCTCCACCGCCTTCCTGGTGTTTCCGTAGACGGAGGTGTAGGCAATCACGACGCCCTCGTCCTCCACCGCATAGCCGGACCAGGTCTGGTAGAGATTGATATAGTACCCCAGATTCTCGGTGAGAACAGGGCCATGCAGCGGGCAGATGGTCTGGATATCCAGCGCTGCCGTCTTCTTGAGAAGGGCTTGTACCTGTACGCCGTATTTTCCGACGATGCCGATGTAGTAGCGCCGGGCCTCACAGGCCCAGTCCTCCTCAATGTCCAGAGCGCCGAATTTGCCGAAGGCATCTGCGGAGAAGAGGACCTTGTCCTTGCTGTCATAGGTCACAATGACCTCGGGCCAGTGAACCATTGCCGCCGTGAAAAAGGTCAGCGTCCGGCTGCCCAGGGACAGCGTATCCTTCTCCCCCACGACAATCTGCCGGCCGGAAAAATCGCTGCCGAAGAAGTTCTTCATCATAGAGAAGGCTTTGGAGGATGCGACAACCTTCGCTTCCGGAAACGCCTCCATAAACCGGAGTACACTGCCGGAGTGGTCAGGCTCCATATGCTGGACAACCAGATAGTCCGGCTGGCGCTCTCCCAGCGCAGTTCTGATGTTTTCAAGCCACACCTCGGTAAAATGAGCATCCACAGAGTCCATGATTGCAATCTTCTCATCCAGAATGGCGTAAGAGTTGTATGCCATGCCGTTTGGCACCACATATTGCCCCTCGAAGAGATCAAGATTATGGTCGTTGACACCGATATACTGAATGGTATTTGAGATAGTCATACTTTCCCCTACTTTCTTTTCTATTATCCTATTATTGGGTATTTTACATTATAGCAGTGTCTCAAGCCGTTATCAAGTGTAAACTGCAGTGGTTTTTCAGCGC
>CAZVVH010000106.1:0-7175 GCA_964630475.1 uncultured Oscillospiraceae bacterium
GTACTCTCCGGCGGCAACATGGATGTGATTACCATGTCCTCCCTGATCCAGCACGGCCTGATCAACCGGGGCCGCATCTTCACCTTCTCCGTGGAGCTGCCTGACCGCCCCGGCGAGTTGGTCAGCGTGGCGCAGATTATCGCCGAACAAAAGGGCAACGTGATCAAGCTGGAGCATAACCAGTTTGTCTCCATCAACCGCCAGAGCGCGGTGGAGCTGCGGGTCACCCTGGAGGCCTTCGGCCACAGCCACAAGCAGGCTATTCTGAAGGCCCTTCAGGACAAGGGCTATGAAGCCCACGAGGTTATGACTGCCGATTTTTATAACTGACAGTCACTGTCTGAGATTCCTGCCCGGCGAACCTTTTTGGCCCGCCGGGCTATCTCAAAACGGCCGTCCGCAGGCCGCAGTCTGTTTCAGGGCCCCGGGACAGGAGCAGACCCCACAGCCTGCGTGAACGCCGTACTCCATACTATGCCGCCGCCCCGCCGCCGTGACGGCCCATAAATCAACATAAAATGGAAGGAGATCTCCCATGATTCAAATTGCCCCCTCCCTTCTCTCCGCCGATTTGGCCAATCTCTCCGCCGAAATCCAGCGGGCTGCCTCCGCCGATCTGATCCACTACGACGTGATGGACGGCTCCTTCGTCCCCAACATCACTTACGGGATTCCCGTCCTGGAATCCATCCGCAAGTGTACAGATATGCCCCTGGACGTGCATCTGATGATCGACGATCCCCACCGCTATATTGACCAGTTCTGTAAGGCGGGGGCGGACATGATTTCCGTCCATCTGGAAGCAGCCGGTCCCAAGTACATCCGTCAGGCCCTGGACGCCATGGGGGCAAACGGGGTCAAGAAGGCCATCGCCCTGCGCCCCATCACCTCTGCCCGGGCCGTTCTCCCCTACATTGAGGAGGTGGATATGATCCTGGTTATGACTGTGGAGCCGGGCTTCGGAGGCCAGTCCTTTATGGACAGCCAGCTGGAAACCATCCGGGAGGTTCGGGCCTATATTGACAAATACCACCCCGCCTGCGATTTGGAGGTGGACGGCGGCATCAGCGCCAAGACCGTTCAAAAGGTGGTTTCCGCCGGCGCCAATGTGCTGGTGGCAGGCTCTGCGGTCTATGGCAAGCCGGATGTCCCCGGTGCCATCGCCGATCTGCGCCGCCTGGCCCTGGACGCACAGTAAGACGGGAAGGAGGTTCCATTATGCAGAGCTTTCCCCCTGCCCTGGAAAAGCTGGCCGAGCAGTTCGCCAAGCTCCCCGGCATTGGCAGTAAGTCCGCTCAGCGGCTGGCCTTTCACGTGCTCTCCCTGCCCGAAAACGAGGCTCAGGAATTTTCAGACGCCATTATGGCCGCCAAACACACCATCACCTGCTGTCCCGTCTGTCAGAACCTGACCGAAGGAGACGGCCCCTGCGCCATTTGCTCCAATTTGAAGCGGGACCACTCCGTGATCTGCGTGGTAGCCGAGCCAAAGGACGTGATCTCCATGGAGCGGGTCCGGGAATACAACGGCCTGTACCACGTGCTCCACGGCGTCATCTCCCCTATGAACCATGTGGGACCGGATGACCTGAAAATCAGCTCCCTGGTGCAGCGGGTGGCCGGCGGCCAGGTACAGGAGGTCATTATGGCCACCAATCCTGACACAGAGGGCGAGGCCACCGCCATGTATCTCTCCCGGCTCTTAAAGCCCTTCGGGCCAAAAATCACCCGCCTGGCCTATGGAATTCCTGTGGGCGGCCACCTTGAGTACGCCGACGATGCCACCCTAATGCGCGCACTGGAGGGCCGGCTGGAAATTTTATAATCAATCGTAGCTTGAAAGGTTCCCGGCGCCGGGAACCTTTTGGTTTTTCTGCAAAAGGATTTGACGAATCTCCAAAATCAGTGTACAATGGAAACAATTTTATAGTGGTTTTATTTTCATTTTTAGCCTTTTTATTTTACATCATTCTGAAATATGGAGGATTTCCATGCAGATACCCGCCGCTGTACAACTGATTATCAGCCGCCTTCAGGCTGCCGGTTACCAGGCCTATGCTGTAGGCGGCTGTGTGCGAGACACTCTGCGGGGTGTTCCGCCCCACGACTGGGATATCTGCTCCTCCGCCCTTCCGAATGAACTGCACGAGACGCTATCCGGCCTGCATCTGATTGACACCGGCCTTGCCCACGGCACAGTCACCGTCCGGGTGGATCACCAGTCCTATGAAGTCACCACCTTTCGTCGGGACGGGGTCTACACCGACCACCGCCGGCCGGATCAGGTTCAGTTTGTGGCGGAGCTGCGAGAAGATCTGGCCCGGCGGGATTTCACCATGAATGCCATGGCAGCGGATGGAAACGGCCGGATCATTGACTGCTTCGGCGGCCAAGCGGACCTCCAGGCCGGGATTATCCGCTGCGTGGGAAAGCCTGTCATCCGGTTTCAGGAGGACGCTCTGCGCATCCTCCGTGCCCTGCGCTTTGCCGCCGTCCTGGATTTTCAAATCGAGCCGGCAACCGCCGCCGCCGCCAGAGCGCAGAAGGAGCTGCTCCGCTGGGTCTCCGCCGAGCGCATTTACGCTGAACTGAACAAGCTGCTGGTTGGCCCGGGTGCCGCCCGGGTTCTCTCCGAATATGTGGACATTCTCTCCGTCATCATGCCGGAAATTGTCCCCAGCATCGGCTTTGAACAGCACAATCCCTGCCACTATGAGGACGTCTGGACCCACACAATGACTGCCCTCTCTCTGTCTGAGCCTGACCGCCTGGTGCGCTGGGCCCTTCTCCTTCACGACCTGGGCAAGCCGGAGACCTTCTATCTGGGGGAGGATGGGTTCGGCCATTTCCCGGATCACCCCATTGTCAGCGAACGGCTGGCACGCCAGATTCTGGTGCGGCTGAAATCTGACCGGGACACCCGGGAACGGGTCTGTTGGCTGGTCTATTATCACGATGCCTGGCCCCCCACCAAGCGCAGCGGCGTTCTGCGCTGGATGCAAAAGGCCAGCTTGGAGGATCTCCGCCGTCTGGCAGAGGTTCGCCGCTGTGACGGGCTGGCCCACACCGACCACCCTAAGATGAAGCGGGTGCGGGAATCAACCGCCGCCTTTTCCCGGCTGCTGCAGGATCCCACCCTGGAAAAGCGAACCTACAAAGTCACCCAGCTGGCCGTCAACGGCCGGGACCTGATGGGCCTGGGTGTGCCCCCGGGTAAGGGGCTGGGCGTTATTCTGAAAACCCTGCTGGAAGCGGTCATGGAAGAAAAATGCCCCAACGAGCGTCAGGCCCTTCTGGACTATTACAGGCAAATGCACTGAGAGGAACCTATGATTTGCGAACATTCTGACTTTTATGTCCCCAATTTAGCCACATTTCTAAACGACAATGCCTATCTGGGCAGCTTTCACGGCCTGCGCTTCCGCCTGAAGCCCGCTGACCGCGGGGAGGGCGATCAGAAGGAAAAGGTCATTGAGGCACTGGTATGGTACGGCGTGTACTGCCTGGAGCTGAGCGAGGTTGTGGCAGAAACCAGCTTTCCCATGACTGAGCAGGGTTATTCCGCCATGCTGGCCTGGCTGGATGAACAGCACCGGGCCATGACGCAAAAGGAGGCCGCCGGAGGGCAGCCCTAATTTCATTATCCCGGGGTGCAATGCCTCTGTATAATACTCGTTCTTGACAAAAGGCTTTCAAGCTTTTTATCAAGAACTTATGAGGCGGCGCAGCGTACAACCGCACGATGCCAGTGTGCGCAGCACACGGGCTTCTCGATGAACTCATTTCATTGAGAAGCCGTATAAAATACATTTAAAAATTGGAGTGATGAGTCCTTATGGACAGTAACAGTCTTTTATTGATTGTTGTATTGATTATCCTGATTGCGTTTTCCGCGCTCTTCTCCGCCACGGAGACCGCCTATTCTTCCATGAACCGGATCCGGCTGATGAGCCGGGCGGATGAGGGGGATCGCAAGGCCAAGGAGGTTTTGGAAGCAGCCCAGGATTTTGACAAACTGCTCTCCACCATCCTCATTGGCAACAATATTGTGAACATCTCCGCAGCCTCCATTTCCACGGTGCTGTTTACCCGCTTCTGGAAGGAGCTTGGCCCCACCATCTCCACCGTGGTCCTAACCCTGGTGGTTCTGGTGTTCGCGGAGATCTCCCCAAAAAGTATTGCCAAGGAGAATCCGGAACGCTTTGCGGTGGCCCTGTTGCCGGCGCTGAAATTCTTTATGACCATTCTGACCCCACTGACCTTCCTCTTCTCCCTGTGGAAGATGCTGCTGCGCAAGCTGTTCCACCTGAACAACCAGGCAGGTATTACCGAGGAAGAGCTAATCACCATGGTGGAGCAAGCGGAAACCGAGGGCGGACTGGACGAGGATGAGAGCGATCTGATTCGGGCGGCCATCGAGTTCAATGACCTGGAGGTCTCTGAAATCCTCATTCCCCGGGTGGATATCACCGCTGTGGAAGACACCACCTCCATTGAGGAGCTTTCCGCCCTGTTTGCCGAAAGCGGCTACTCCCGGATCCCGGTATTCCACGAGACCATTGACAACATTGTGGGCGTGATCCACGAAAAGGACCTTCACGCGGCCATACACCGGGGGGAGACCAGCCTGAACTCCGTCATTTCCCAGGTGCTCTTTGTCTCCGCCACCACCAAGATCTCCGACCTGCTGCGCATTTTGCAGCGGCAGAAGTGCCATATGGTCATTGTGGTAGATGAATACGGCGGCACTGACGGCCTTGCCACGCTGGAGGACATTTTGGAGGAGCTGGTGGGCGAAATCTGGGACGAACACGATGAGGTCATTGAGGAATTCCAGAAGCAGGAGGACGGCTCCTATCTGATCTCCTGCTCCGCAAATCTGGAGGACCTGTTTGATCGCTTTGAACTGGAGGATGGCGACTTCGACTGCACCACCGTCAGCGGCTGGGTGCTGACCGAAGTGGGCCGCCTGCCGGAAGTGGGAGACCGGTTCGTATATGAGAATCTGGATGTCACTGTTACAAAGGTGGAGAACCGCCGGGTCCTGGAAATCCGGGTGGTGGTTCTCCCTTCCGAGGACGCGAAAAAAGCGGAATAAAAGCATTGTACTTTGTGAGCTAACAGAAATGGAGCGTAAACTATGAGCAAGCCAATTTTAGTAATCATGGCTGCCGGCATGGGCAGCCGCTACGGCGGATTAAAGCAGATTGACCCTGTGGGTCCTAACGAGGAGGTCATCATTGATTACTCCCTCTATGACGCCCGCCGGGCTGGATTTGAGACCGTCATCTTCATTATCAAGCATGAGATTGAGGACCTTTTTAAGGCCACCATTGGTGACCGGGTCAGCAAATATATGAACGTGAAATATGCCTTCCAGCAGCTGGACGATCTGCCCAAAGGGTACTCTGTTCCCGCTGGCCGCGCCAAGCCTTGGGGCACCTCCCATGCCATACTGGCCGCCCGGGACCTGATCGACGCCCCCTTTGCCGTTATCAATGCGGATGACTACTACGGCCCTGAGGCTTTCCAGGCCATCTATGACTACCTCTCCACCCATGAGGACGGGGAGACCTACTCCTTCGCCATGGTGGGCTATCTGCTGAAGAACACCACCACCGAAAACGGCCATGTGGCACGGGGAATCTGCGTCACCGACGAACACCATAACTTGATCTCTGTCACCGAGCGCACCCGGATCGAAGAGTATGCGGGCGGGATTCACTTCTCCACCGACGATGGGGAGACCTGGACCGACCTGGATCCCAACACGCTGGTATCAATGAATCTGTGGGGCTTCACCCAGAGCTTCATCACCGAGGCCAAGGCCCGCTTTACCCGGTTCCTGGACCGCGCGCTGGCGGAAAATCCCTTGAAAGCCGAGTATTTTCTCCCCTCCGTGGTCAGCCAGCTGCTGGATGAGGGCAAGGCCACCTGCAAGGTGCTGTTCAGCCACGACAAGTGGTATGGCGTTACCTATCAGGCCGACAAGCCCGGCCTCATCGCCGCCCTGGCTGCCAAAACCAGCCAGGGACTTTACCCCTCCCCTCTGTGG
The DNA here is from genome assembly GCA_964630475.1 of uncultured Oscillospiraceae bacterium. Lineage (GTDB taxonomy): Bacteria > Bacillota > Clostridia > Oscillospirales > Oscillospiraceae > JAJQBJ01. Next base: position 6,055 of record CAZVVH010000106.1, read on the forward strand.
CAGTAAGCAGAGAGACAAACGAAGCGCCACCGCAAGGGATTTCTCAATCACCTTGTGATGGCGCCTTTTTATTGCAAGCTTTCTTCTAAGTCAGTCCCGATGCTTGAGCGCTAATAAATCGCAGCTGCCTGGGAGATTCGCTCTGGAATCAACCGCTTCCAAATCCAGAACCCAATGCTGATTCCGATCAAGCTGAGAATATATTCATTGATGTCAAGGGTCCCGCTCAGGAAAATCAGCTTAGGAAGCAGGCTCAACACCCAGCAGACCGCCACCCACAGCAGGAGCCTGGGATAGGTCCGAAGCTTAGAGACGAGCAGGGGCGAAAAAATCCCCCAGGGAAGCGGAACCAAAATCCCACACAGCACAAGCAGCAGCGCACTTGGCAGGCAGCCGTTTTGTATCAGCCGAAAATAATTGGCAAACGGAACCACATTGTATGTCAAATTTCCTGCCTGGGAGAAAACTATCAGTTCATTGACCGGACTGCTTCCGCCCGTAAACTGATGCACACAGGTCAGCAAAGCAGCGCCCCCCACCACATATACCACCAGTAAAGTCAGGACGATTCCAGCTGTCAACTTAGAGTGACTCTTATCCATGATATTACCCCCTTTTGATTCATATGATAGTTTCTTACTCTGAATCAGCATCAGTTATTTGCGATAATCGTGGGTACTGCATTGTCATGGATCAGCATGGTACAACCCTTGCCGCTATCCGCTCCCTGCTTTAGCGCATTCTTGGCCAGATTGTAATTCAAATTCCGAAACACAAGTGCTAACGAATAAGCGCCGCCAACCGGAGTAGGATCCAAGATAGCGCCAAGGACATTAAGCAACTCATCCTCCCAACCGTTATAGTTGCACATTTCGTTGTACATTTCCCGGCACTGAGACGCAGCTATATTCCATCTATCCACCACGGCATTGATCTCAGCAGTAGGAGTCTCAGGGACCACCACTGCTTGAACGGGCATAGAACTGATACTGAACACCATTATCATTGCAAGCACGAGCGTTATAAGCTTCTTCATTTTTTCATGTTTCTTACATCCTTTCTGAAATTTTATAATGATACTACCCCTCCGCTTACATTCTGCATTGGCATCACCGTTTTTT
>CAZVVH010000107.1:0-7150 GCA_964630475.1 uncultured Oscillospiraceae bacterium
AATGGTTTTCAGTTGAACAAATTGACAGCACAACCTATGCCATCAGTGAATATAAGCATTGGGAAGAAACCCACTGCTATGATATGCTACCCCCATAAGAGACAGTGAAACAGAAGAAGTGTCTCTTGTGGGGGTATTGCTATGGGCAAAAGTAAAATCAAAGCAGAGGAAAAGATACGGATAGTAATGTCCTGTGTCAATGGAGAGCTATCCTGCGGAGGAAGCCTGCAGGCTGCTCAAGGTGTCAAGAGCAGCCTATTCCCGGTGGCTGAGCGGCAAAAAGTGCCGTAGAGAGCTTGAAAATGAGAAGATTGCTGAAATCATGGAACAGATACATACAGAGAATCCAGACAAGGGCTACCGCCGGATCAAGGATGATCTGGTCCATGACTGCAAGATGAATGTGAACGAGAAGCGAGTGCTTCGAATCTGCCGCAGGCTGGATATCAAATCTGCCATTAAGTACAAAAACAACGGCTGCACCAGGCAGTCCGCAAATCCCCGGCACATTGCTGAGAACCATCTGAACCGCGAGTTTCACGCTGACCGTCCCAATGAGAAGTGGGAAACAGATGTGACAGAGTTGGCAAATGATTGAAAACTACATCACCTGCTGCAACGAAAGACGAGTACAACGCAATCTGGGGCCCCTGACACCGCAGTGCCGTGCATCCTAAAAAAGACTTCCGGTGCCCTGACCCGGGTACCGGAAGTAGAAAATAGTTTATTATTTTTCACTGCCCGCTTGATGGGGAGCAGTTCACTTGTGATCGGGAGGGCGATTTAGTTTCCTGCGCTGAATGGTTCCGCCCGCTTGATTTAAAATTTTTCTTGGATAGCAGTATTAGACCGGGTTTTCCGGAAGGGCCTGGTACAATGGGACATGAGGTGAGGCCGATGACTGTCTATGTGGACACTCTGTTCCTGACCAACGGCCTGGTGGACTATTTGCTCCTGCTGTTGACCGGCCGTGTGCTGGGTACCGGGCTGAACCGGCTTCGGCTGGCGCTGGGCGCCTGCCTGGGAGGCTGCTACGCTGTGTGCTGCTTTTTACCCTGGGGGGAGTTTCTGGCCCGGTGGCCGGTGAAGCTGGCCTTTGGCGGGCTGATGGTGCTGATCGGTTATGGTGGGAACCGCCGGCTGCTGCGGTGTGTGGCGGTGTTTTTCGGGCTGTCCTGCGCCATGGGCGGAGGGCTTTATGCGCTGGAGCTGCTGGGGGGCGGACTGTCCCTGGAGCGGGGGGTGGTGCTGACGCCGCTGGACTTTAAAGCGGTCATACTGGCGTCGGCACTGTGCTGGTGCGTTCTGACCATTGCCTTTCGGGGGCTTGCCCGGCATAGCCGCCTTAAGGGGGAGCTGATTCCGCTGAAAATTGCCCTGCATGGGCGGAGCATTCAGGTCACCGCCCTGGTGGACACCGGAAACGGCCTGACAGATCCGCTGACTGGCAGCTGCGTCGCCATGTTGGAGTGGCAGGAGGCGCTGCCCCTGATCCCAACCCTGACGGAGGATATGGTTTGCCAGCCCTCCGCAGGGCTGACCCGGAGCGGAGAAGTTCCATGGAGGCTGGTGCCCTATCGGGCGGTGGGGACCAGCGGCGGTCTGCTTTTGGCCTTTAAGCCGGACAGCATCACCTCAGCAGGAAAGCCGCGGCCGGAGCGGCTGGTGGCGCTGACGGCACAGCGACTGTCGGACAGCGGCTGCAGCGCCTTGGTAGCAGGAGCAGGAAAGTGAGGGAAGGAATGGCAGATTGGAAGAAGTGGCTTCAGCGGATTTTGGAATTTTGGAAGAGACAGGAGGCTGAAGGGGTATTTTACATAGGTGGAAGCGATGTGCTCCCCAGCCCCTTGAGCCGGGAAGCCGAGGCGGAAGCCATTACCCGCATGGAGGCCGGAGATGAGAAGGCAAAGAACACCCTGATTGAGCACAATCTGCGGCTGGTGGTGTACATTGCCCGCCGCTTTGACAATACAGGAATCAACCTGGAGGACCTGATCTCCATTGGAACCATTGGACTGATCAAAGCGGTGAATACCTATCGCCCGGATAAGAAGATCCGTCTGGCTACCTATGCCTCCCGGTGCATTGAAAATGAAATCCTTATGTATCTGCGCAAAAATTCCAACCAAAGATTAGAGGTCTCCATTGATGAGCCGCTGAACACCGATTGGGATGGAAACGAGCTTCTCCTCTCGGATATTCTGGGGACGGACAACGACATTGTGATGAAGCCGCTGGAGGAGGACGTGGATCGGAAGCTGCTGGCGGTGGCGCTGAGCCGGCTGAGCGAGCGGGAGAAGCGGATCATCACCATGCGGTTTGGCCTGGGGGGACGGCGGGAGTGTACCCAAAAAGAGGTGGCCGACAGCATGGGGATCTCCCAGTCCTATATTTCCCGGCTGGAAAAGCGCATTATCTCCCGCTTGCGCCGGGACATTGTCCATATGAGCTGAGCGCGGAAGCGAATGTATAAAGCCTGCCCTGGCCGGGCATACTTTCAGTATCAGAAAACTGGAGGTTGACGGATGTTGGGCAAAGTTGAAATCTGTGGCGTCAATACGGCAAATCTGAAGGTTTTAAAAAACGAGGAGATGGCGGAGCTGCTCCGCCGGGTAAAAAAAGGGGACAAGGAAGCCAGACAAAAGATGATCGAGGGCAATCTGCGGCTGGTGCTCTCCGTGATCCAGCGGTTTGCCAGCCGGGGAGAGAACATGGACGATCTGTTTCAGATCGGCTGCGTGGGCCTCATCAAGGCCATCGACAACTTTGACCCGGATCTGTACGATGTGCGCTTCAGCACCTACGGTGTGCCCATGATTTCCGGGGAAATCCGCCGGTTTTTAAGGGACAGCTCTGCCATGCGGGTGTCCCGCTCCCTGCGGGATACTGCCTATCGGGTCTTGCAGGCCCGAGAGCAGTATGTCAGCGAGCATCAGCGGGAGCCTACGGTGGAGGAGCTGGCCAAGCTGCTGGATATCCGGCGGGAGGATGTGGTCATGGCCATGGACGCCATTGCCGACCCGGTGAGCCTTTATGAGCCGGTCTATTCGGACAGCGGCGACACCGTTTGCGTCATGGACCAAGTGAAGGACAATAAAAACACCGACGAAAACTGGCTGGAGCACATCGCCCTGCGGGAGGCCATGGGCCAGCTGCCCCAGCGGGAGCAGGAGATTCTCCGTCTGCGCTTCTTTGAGGGGAGGACCCAGATGGAGGTCTCCAATGAAATCGGAATCAGCCAGGCCCAGGTGTCCCGGCTGGAAAAAAACGCCCTGCGGCAGATCCGCAAGGCGCTGTGAATCGTATCTGAAATTTGACTCCTGCGCTGCGGCGCGGGAGATTCTTTATTCGTTTTAGCACGCATAAATGGACAGAAGGGCCGCGCCAAAAGGCGCGGCCCCCGTTCATTACAATATAATGTATTGCGAAACGTAATTGCTTACAGGTCCATAGCGGCGTTATAGGCCTCAGCAGTGGCCTGTTCCACAGTGCGGGCGCGGACGCAGTCGCCGATCTCTGCCCACTCGGGAACATCACAGTCGGTGATGAAGGAATCAGCCAGAGCGGTTTTGGCCTTCATGCCGGCGGCCAGAATGACGGTATCAGCGGTGACGGTTTGCTCGTTGCCTTCGGCGTCGGTGTAGGTGACGGAATTCTTGGTCACGGACTTGCACTTGGCATTGCACAGAGCGGTGAAGTTGGGATTTTCATCCAGCAGAATGCGGATTTCGTCGCCGCAGGTCTTGGAGGCGTCGGGGCACAGGGAGGATTGCATCTCAATGATGGAGACCTTCTTGCCCAGGTCAGCCAGATGGAGGGCGGTTTCGCAGCCAACCTGGCCGCCGCCGATCACCACGATGGTATTGCCCAGCTCATCCTCATGTCCGTAGGCATCGGTGGCCACAATGCCGTTGTCGGTGTTGAAGCCGGGCAGGGGGAGCATCAGAGGCTCCGCGCCCACGGCGATGATCACTGCATCATACTGACCGTTCAGATCAGCAGGAGCCACTTCGGTATTCAGGCGGACGTCAATCTGCTGCTTGCCGCACTGATAAACCAGATAATCCTTGTAGGAGCGCAGAGCATACTTGAAGTCCACATAGTCGGAGAACTTCAGAGCGCCGCCCAGCTTGTCGGTCTTTTCAAAGAGGGTGACCTGATGGCCCCGCTCCTTGGCAGTCAGGGCGGCTTTCATGCCGGCAGGGCCGCCGCCGATAACAGCTACCTTCTTGCTCTTGGCGGGAGCCTTGGCAAACATGGACTCTTCGCAGCCTTCATAGCCCACGGTGGGGTTGACGGCGCAGCGGAACAGATGGGCGTAGCAGTCGGAGTCGTGGCAGCGCATGCACTTTACGCAGGGAACCACGTCATCGTGACGGCCCTCAATATCCTTCTTCAGGGTGTCGGGGTCAGCAATCAGCTGGCGGGCAATTGCGAAGAAATCGCACTTGCCAGCGGCAATGGCGTCCTCAGCAGCCTGCAAGGACTCCAGACCGCCCACAGCGGTGACGGGCTTGTGAATGCGGCCGGACTTCTTGAAGGCCTCAGCCAGCCACAGATTCGGGTGATAGCCCAGATGCTGGCAGGGATGGGTCCAGGTCATGTACTTCTCGGTGACCATGCCGCAGGAGGCCTGGATGATATCGCAGTGCTCCTGCAAGATCTCGGCAATGTTGATGCCCTCTTCCAGGGTGATGCCGCCCTCCGCGAACTCGGTGGCGGACATGCGGACTTCCATGGTCATGCGGCCCTTGGTGGCAGCACGGCAGGCGTCCAGAATCTCAACCAGATACCGGCAGCGGTTCTCGGTGGAGCCGCCATATTCGTCGGTGCGGTGGTTGGTCAGAGGGGAGAGGAACTGGGCCACGGGGATGGAGTGGCCAAAATGGAAGAGCAGGGAATCAAAGCCGCAGACCTGCAAATTGGCGCACATCTGAGCGGTCTTTTCCTTAAAGCCCTCCATTTCCTCCCGGGTGATTTCACGACAGATGGGGGGAGATTGCATCATCCGGTTTCCGGCGGAACAGGCGGGAGGGGGACCGGGGTTCCAGGAGCAGGGTAGCAGGCCCATGACCTCCATGCCGGCCTTTGCACCGTGGGCCTGGATGCGGGCGGCCAGACGGGACAGGGCATTCTTGTGGTTGAAGGCCTCGGTATCCCAGGTGCAGTGCTCGCCGTCATCAAAGTTGTCTACGGCCTTTGCGCCGCCGCAGTAGACAATACCGGCGCCGGCCTTCGCCCGCTGTTCAAAGTAGCGCATGGCGTCCTCGTTGGGATAAAGCTCCCCGTTGCTGGCGGAATGGGGCGTGATGGGGGCAGATATAATGCGATTTTTAATCAAAGTACCATTCACACGAATGGGAGAAAGGGCATGAGAGAATTGCTTGTTCACAGATATTCCTCCTTTATGAATATTCACGCACCGTCATTTTAACATGTTTTGTAAAATATGCCAATAGAGAAAGGAAAAAATGTATGGAAATATGTGCGCAGCATGGTATGGGAAATACATCACACGAAAATCCGTGCATAGGACAGAAAGGGGATGCATAGGCTTCTAACAGGCGGCATTGGCCGAAGGAAAAGGAGGCGCTTACAGATGGAGAGCAGGCTGGAAGAACTGCGGGAGAAAGAGGTTATCAGCATCACAGACGGACGCCGGTTTGGCTATGTGGGGGACCTGGTCATTGATGTGGACAGCGGTCAGGTGCGGCAGGTGGTGGTGCCTGGCCCGGCCAGGTTTTTCGGCCTGTTCGGCCGGGGAGAGGACGTTTCCTTTCCCTGGGAGTCGGTGCGCCGGTTTGGCAGCGATATCATTTTAGTGGAGGGGGAGCCTACGCGGCTGCCCCGAAAAAAGGAGCGCCATCGCTGGTTTTGATCCCGGAATTCACAGAAAGATTGGGAAAAAGGATCGGAGAAAAAAGAAGAAAATATTTGGAAAACTCTTTTTGCAAAATCAGAAAAGAACTTGTATTTCTCAGCCGTTTACTCTATAATAACCATTGTCTGATTAACCATTGTTTGATTCTCCCCGGATGAAACGGTTTCTATTTGGCGCACTGCGCTTATGGAGGATTTTGCTATGATTCTAGTCATTGATATTGGCAATACAAATATCGTGTTGGGCTGCGTGGAGGACAAGCAGCTGCGCTTCACCGCCAGGATCTCCAGCGCCCGCGACAAAACGGAGGACGAGTTTGCCCTGATGCTGGATGGCATTTTGAAGATGCACGGCATCTCCTGCAATCAGATCGAAGGCGGCATTATTTCTTCCGTAGTTCCCGAGCTGAAAAAGGTGATGAGCGAAACCGTCAAGCGCCTGACCGGCAAGACCTTCCTGATAGTCGGCTCCGGCCTGAAAACCGGCCTGAACATCCGCACCGACGCCCCCGATAAGCTGGGCAGCGATCTGGTGGTAGATGCTGTGGCCGCCTCTGCCAAGTATCCCAAGCCCACTGTGATCTTTGATATGGGCACTGCCACCACCCTCTCCGTCCTGGACGCCGAAGGCAGATACATTGGCGGCATGATTATCCCCGGCATGCGGGTTTCCGTAGACGCTCTGTCCGCCCGGGCCGCCCAGCTGCCCTATATCAATCTGGATACCCCCAATGAGGTCATCGGCAAAAACACCGTGGACTGTATGCAGGCCGGCGTAGTCTATGGTCACGCCGCCATGCTGGACGGACTCATCGACCGGGTGGAGGACGCCCTGGGCCGCCCTGTCACCGCAGTCATCACCGGCGGACTCTCCCGCATCGTGGTACCCCACTGCCGCAGAAAGATCATCTATGATGAAAACCTGCTGCTGGATGGTCTGGTGATCCTCTATGAAAAGAATCTGGGCAAAAAGTAATTGCAAAATTCTGAAAAAAGGGCTTGACATTTTACGTCGAAAAGCGTACTATAATACCTGTGCTTCACCAGGCACGAAGTAAATAGGATGCGCGAGTGGTGGAATTGGTAGACTCGCTGGCTTCAGGTGCCAGTGTTCGCAAGGACGTGCGGGTTCGACTCCCGCCTCGCGCACCATCCCCCTGAATCTTAGGATTCAGGGGTTCTTTTTTCCTGAACCCGTCAGAGAAGGGCTGTCTCTTTTGAGGCAGCCCTTTTGATTTATCTGATATTTGATTCCTCTCCCCCGGACAGC
>CAZVVH010000108.1:0-7103 GCA_964630475.1 uncultured Oscillospiraceae bacterium
TAAAAAGGGTTTCAACCTTTTTCATAAGAACCAATATCATATATCAGCTCATCTTTGCCAGCAGGCCGGTCTCCCCCACCTGCACACCGTCAATATAATACCGGACGGTACCAATCCTGCCTCCGTTCCGCAGGAACTGCCCTGGCCGTTCCCCCAGGTCTATTTCCCGGGTGATGGTCTCCCCCCGGCCGCAGAGCACCTGCACCGTTTGCTCCGCACAGACCGCGGTCTGCATAAACCGCTCCGGCAGGGAATATTCCCCCAGCAACTCTCCGGCGCTGCATACGGTTTCCAGTTGGTAGTCCGCAAAGCCCTCGTCATACAGGGCCATATGGTCGTCCCAATCGTTCGGGTCGTTCAGGGTCACGCAGATCAGGGTTTTCCCATCCCGCTGGGCACTGGAAACCAGCGTCCGTCCCGCCGCCTCGGTGTAGCCGGTTTTCATCCCCGTACAGCCCGGATACATGGCCAGCAGCTTGTTGTGGTTGGTCAGGCTCCGCCCCGCCACTGTGGTGGTTCTGGTTGAAACGATCTCCGCCAAAACCGGCTCACGGAGCACCGCCGCGGCCAGCTTCACCAGGTCCTCCGCCGTGGAATAGTGGGCTTCCCCGTCCAAGCCGGTGGGATTTTCAAAGTGGGTATGCTCCATACCCAAGGCGGCTGCATTCTCATTCATCCGGGCCACAAAGGTTTCCCGATCTCCGCAGCAGCCCTCTGCCAGGGCGTTAGCCGCATCATTTCCGGACACCAGAAGCATCCCCCACAGCAGGTCCCGAAGGGCCAGCTTCTCCCCCGCCGCCAAATACATGGAGGAGCCCTCCGTGGCCGCCGCAGCTCCGGAAACCGTCACCGTCTGATCCAGGTCGATTCCAAGATGGACTGCCGTGTAAGCGGTCATCAGCTTGGTGGTGCTGGCAATGAGCCTCTGCTCGTCCTCATGGCTGCTGAGGAGAATCCGCCCACTGTCTCCATCCGCCAAGGCCCAGGCGCGGGCGGACAACTCCAGACCGCTGGCACTTTGACAGCACAGGCCCAGGGCCAGCAGGGAGGCCAGTAAAATTTGTTTTATGCGCAACAGGAGCACCTCCTAAACTCAGAGATGCTCCTAGTATACGATCTTTTTCGCGGGTTATTCAGCGGCGGGCGCTTCCTTTTCCTGCTTTTCCTTCTTGGGTACCATTTCGGAAATCTTTTCCACAATATCAGGCACCATTTCCAGAACGCGGTCCGCTGTGCTGGACGCGGGCATAGCAATGGGCAGCATCTTCACGCTGTCTCCGCGTACAATCAAAAAGCCGATGGGCACAATGTTCACGCCCGCACCGCTGCCGCCGCCAAAGGCGTTGTCCTTACCAGCAGGCTGATTCTTGGTGGCAAAGTCAGAGCCACCGGTGGCAAAGCCAAAGCTGACCTTGGATATGGGAATAATGGTCACATCACCAGCCAGAATGGGTGTACCCACGATTGTATTGACGTCCACCATTTCTCTGATTTTGGACATGGTAACCTCCATCAAGTTACCGATCGGATGCTTTTCTTCCATTTAGAACACCGCCTTTTTCATTTATTTTCGCTTTTTTCTTCGGTTTTATGCAAAGCTTGTGCTGCTTTCTGTTGTTTTCTGTGCCTCATAAACACCTTTAGGGAGGCAATGCCATAGCGCACCCCCAGATAACAGATCTGCCCGATTTTGATGGATATCCCGGCGTCCAGATAGACCGTGGCCTTCTCCGCCAGGAAATCCACATCCACGGTGACTTCCTGTTTTTTCACCTGGAAGTTGTTGTTCAGCAGGGCCATAATCATCCCCGCCCCGCCGGACATCTTTCCATAAGTCAGGGCCACCTTTGCCGCATCGTCGCCGCCTGCGATATAGTGAACCACCAGCCGGTCAATGCGGATCCGCCGTTTCAGCGCCCCCAGAGCCTCTGCGGCCACCGGCAGCAGTTGGAGCACCAGCTGCACTGCGCCGCCCTTCTTTTGGGGCTGCTCCTCCTCCGGCTCCGGCTTTTTCCCGGCTTTTTCCGCTTTTTTGGTCTTTTTTGCCTTCTTTTTGGCGGCCTTCTCCGCCCTGCGGCGTTTCTTCCGCTCTGCCTTAGCCTCATCCCCCGGTTTCTTTTTCGGTCTGGGGAACAGCAGAACCGGCACGCTGTGAATCCGAATCCAGGCCTTCACGCCCTCCTGGGAATATTCTGCCCGGCCGCCAACCCGGATCTGCCCAATCAGAAAGAGGAGCAAGAGGATCATCAGCAGAATGATAACCGCTATCACGTTATCAATCTCCCTCCTTCATTGGTTCCGGCTGCTTTTCCGGGCTTTCCCCAACGGCGCCCTCCGGCAGTTCCGGCAGATCCTCCAGAGTTCTTAACCCAAAGGAGCGCAAGAACAGCGGTGTGGTCTGGTATAGGATGGGCCTGCCCGGCGCATCCAGACGGCCGCATTCCTCAATCAGGCCCCGCTCCTGCAAAAGCCCCATGGTATAGGAGCTGTCCACACCCCGGATTTGATCCACATAGGTGCGGGTGGTTGGCTGGTAATAGGCCACCACTGACAGGGCCTCCAGGGCAGAAGGGGAAAGCTGAGGCGGCTTTCTCCGCTCCAAGGCCCGGCGAATGACCGCTGCCTGTTCCGGCGCAGAGCACATCTGCCAGCTGTCCTCCAACTGGACAATGCGAATTCCCCGCCGGTCATAGCTGTACTGATCGGCCAGCCTTTGCAGGGCCTGGCGGCAAACCTCCGGTTCCACTCCCAGGGCCAGGGCCAGACGCTCCAGCTTCACCGGCTCCCCCGCTGCAAATAGGATGCCCTCAATGGCAGATTCTATGTCCCGTTCTTCCATATTTGGCCACCCTCTCTCTTATTGAAATTCCTCCGACAGGGGCAGGTCTCCCTGGCTGTCTCCCTCCATGCAGGTGACGGTACACTCGCTGTCCGTCCCCGCCAGATTGATCTTTCGATTTTTGCAAAGCTCCAACACCGCCAGGAAGGTGGCCACAATCTCCGACCGGCTCCTGCTCCCCCGAAACAAGGCCCGAAACCGGGTGACACCGGATCGTAACAGGCGGCGGATCACCTCACTGGCCTTTCCGGCCACGGGATAAGGCTCCCGCCCCACAATGCCGACAAAATTCCGGAAGGGCGGCAGGGCCTTGGCGTCCCCTCTGACCATGGCGTTTTTAATTCCTTTCAGCAGATCCTCCGGCTGGTGTACATAGCGGTAGTCCTTCTGCTGGGGCAGAGACTCTGGGGGCTTGTCCATATAGTCCTGGCCCACCAGGTAACGGCGGCCCAGGGCGCCGCTGACCGCCTTGATCCGCAGATAATTCTCATGGCGCCGGTGCGCCTCCAAGACCTGCTGGAGCTGTTCCAGCTCGCTGGTGGCCTCCTCATCATGGAGGTTCAACAGCATCCGGGTTTTGATAAAGATCAGCTGGGAGGCCATGGCCACAAATTCGCTGGCCACCTCCAGATCCAATTTCTTTCGCCGCTCCATCCAGTCCAGATACTGATCCAGGATCAGGGCAATCTGAATGTCGGCGATCTCCATTTTATTTTTGCTGAGAAGGTGGAGGATCAGGTCCAGAGGCCCGTTAAAATCCTCCAGCTCCTCTTTTACTTTGACAACGTGCTCCAAATGGTATACGGGCGTCTCCAAACCCACACCTCCGTCACATGATATAGAGCAGGAGCTGATAGGGGAAGGCAGAAAGTCCGCAGAACGCCTTCAGCAGTCCGCCGATCAGGAAGGACAGCGGCTTATCAAACACGCCGAAGAATACCAACGCCACCATCAGGATCATCCCGTAACGCTCATATTTCAAAATTTTAAAATAAATCCTCTGGGGCAGCAGGGAAAACAGCACCTTGGAGCCATCCAGCGGAGAGATGGGGATCAGATTAAAGATTCCCAGTCCTGCGCTGAGCACCGCCACCCGGATCAAGAAAATCAGCACATAGACAGATGCCATAGTGCCCCCTTTCCCATACCAGAAGTGGTACACGCCGGAGGCTGCCAGCATGGCCCCGTAGCTGAGGACAAAGTTGCAGGCCGGCCCCGCCAGAGAGGTGATGGCAATGTCCCGCTTGGGATTCTTGAAATAGCGGGAGTCAATGGGCACCGGCTTGGCCCAGCCTACCCGGGCCACGATCATCATCAGCAGGCCCACCGGGTCAATGTGCTTCAGCGGGTTCAGGGAAAGCCGCCCCCGCATTTTCGCTGTGGGATCCCCCAGCTTCAGCGCCGCAAAGCCGTGGCTTATCTCATGGAGGGTGATGCACAGCAGGGCGGAAGCCACGCTGATGACCAGGGAGATCAGGCTTTGCAGATCGAAATTTTCCAGAAAGGTCATTACTGAATTCAACCTGGTCACCAGCTTTCCATACAGATAGATAAGTTATTATAACAAATTCTAAAAGAAAGCACAAGGGTCAAACATCGCGGGCAGGGCAACACAAATCGCGGGCAGGGCAACAAACCATCGCGAGCTTTTAGTTGAAAGCCTTCGTTTATGCCAGTGCACGATCCGCTTTTCGTATCCATACCCCTTGGGAAAAAGCAGAAAGCGATACTCCTTTCCGCCGGCGGTGTCTAATGAACCATTCAAAAGAAAATTTCAGCCGACCATTCCCTGCGGGTTCAGCTTTCCCTTCCCTCCGCATAGAGTAGCAGTATCTGCGAAAGGAGGAGCAACATGAAAGAGTTCCTGCCGGAGGGCCGGCTGTATCGAACGGAAGAAAATCAGCGCCTGCTCCAAACTGCGGAGGGCGTCTATTCTGCTTGGGAACACCACACGCAGGTGGAGGCTCAGGCCCAGCGATGCGACCAGGAGCACAACCTGTGGGTCACCCTTGGCCCCTGGGAGGCCAAAATCCCCCGGGAGGAAACCGCCCTTGGCATTTCTGACGGCTCCACCCGGGACATTGCCATTATGACCAGGGTGGGCCGCCCCGTTTGTTTTTATATTGAGGCCCTGGAGGGCCAGGACGGGCGCATCCTGCCCCTGCTCAGCCGGCGGGCCGCCCAGGCGGACGCTCTGACGGCGCTGCTCCGCCGCCGTCCTGGCGAAATCATCCCCGCCACCGTCACCCATTTGGAGCCGTTTGGCGCTTTTGTAGATGTGGGCTGCGGGCTGCCCTCCATGATCGGCATCGAACAGATTTCCATCTCCCGCATCCCCCATCCCTCCGCCCGGTTCCAGGTGGGGCAGGAGATCTTTGCATTGATCACCGGGCTTTCTCCGGAACTGGGTCGGGTCTCTCTATCCCACCGGGAACTGCTGGGCACCTGGAATGAAAACGCCGCCCGGTTCCGGCCTGGCGAAACCGTCCCCGGCATCGTGCGCAGCATCCAGGACTACGGGGCCTTTGTGGAGCTGGCCCCGAACCTGTCCGGTCTCACCGAGCAATACCGGGGCCTGTGTGAGGGGGACTGGGTGGCCGTCTGCATCAAATCCATCCTGTCCAAGCGGATGAAGATCAAGCTCTCGGTTATCAGCAGGCTCCAGGAAGCGCCTCCCGCCGCCCCGCTGGAGTACACGCTGACCTCCGGTTATCTTCCCCGCTGGCAATACGCCCCGGAGGACTGTCTCCGGCAGAACCTGGCCATTTGGGACGTAAACCGGCTCACCGGCCCTGTTTGATCCTCTCCCAATAGGCTTTAGCCGCCTGCTCGGTTTTATTCTCTCCGTACTCATAATAGCAGCGGCCTGCCAGCTCATCGGGAAGGTACTGCTGGGGAATCCAGTGATTGGGAAATTCATGGGGATACTGATAGGTCAACCCCCGGCCCAGCTTAGAGGCGCCGGAGTAGTGGCTGTCCCGCAGATGGGCCGGGATCTCCCCGCTTTTGCCCTGCTTCACATCCGCCATGGCCGCGTCAATGCCGTTGATGGCGGAGTTGGACTTGGGGGCGGTGGCCAGCAGACAGGCCGCCTCCGCCAGGGGGATCCGCGCCTCGGGCAGACCCAGCTGATTGGCCGCGTCTACACAGGACTTGACCACCACCATAGCCTGTGGATAGGCCAGCCCCACATCCTCCGCCGCAATGACCAGCAACCGCCGGCAGGCGGAGATCAAATCTCCCGCCGCCAGCAGCCGGGCAAGGTAGTGGAGGGCGGCGTCCGGGTCAGAGCCGCGAATGGACTTCTGGAAGGCGGAGAGGATGTCATAATGGCTGTCATCCTCCCGGTCGTAGCGCACGGCGGAGTGCTGGGCCACCACCACCGCGTCTTCCAAGGTCAGGCGGATCTCATCCCCCTGGATTGGGGAGCTGTTCACCAGCAGCTCCACCGCGTTCAGCCCCTTCCGCACGTCGCCGCCGCAGGCCTGGGCCAGGTGATCCAGCACCCCCTCCTCCGGACGGATGGCCACCCCTTTCCGCTCCTCCAGGATGTGAAAGGCCCGGGAGAGGGCGGGCTTTACCTCCTGAGCGGTCACCGGCTTAAACTCAAACACGGTGGAGCGGGAGAGCACAGCATTGTATACATAAAAGTAGGGGTTCTCAGTTGTGGAGGCAATGAGGGTAATTTTGCCGCTCTCCATGAATTCCAACAGGGACTGCTGCTGTTTTTTGTTGAAATACTGGATCTCATCCAGATAGAGAAGCACGCCGTTGGGGGCCATCAGGGTACCTACATCCGCCATAACCTCCCGCAGGTCAGAAAGGCTGGCGGTGGTGGCGTTGAGCCGGTGCAGGGTGCGGTTGGTGCGCTTGGCAATAATGTTGGCCACCGTGGTCTTTCCCGTGCCGGAGGGGCCGTAGAAAATCATATTGGGGATGCTTCCGCTTTCAATCATGCGGCGCAGCATCTTATCCTTTCCCAGGATATGGGTCTGGCCTACCACATTGTCCAGACTGTCAGGGCGGATATCGTCCGCAAGAGGACGGCTTTGCATATCCCTCAGCTCCTTTTCAAGAAGAACATTTGTTTGATGTCATTTTATCATAGACGGCAAAAAATAGCAACCGTCATAGGATGAGAAATGCCCCGCCGCCGGCATTTGCCAACGTTGGGGCGTTTGTCTCATACGGCTTCCCTTTTGTGACGAATTGCCACAGAATTAACGTATCTTGTCAGGCTTGAAGGATACCATAATTCAGCTGC
>CAZVVH010000109.1:0-7069 GCA_964630475.1 uncultured Oscillospiraceae bacterium
TGCCGCACAACCCCATCCTGGGGCCCGTTCAGGGCGGCAATGGCGGCATACTGGATGGGCAGGAAAATGCCATAGTCAATCTGGGATCGCAGCGTCTTGAACTTGGTCACCACATCCCGGTTTCCCAGCACAAAGGACACCCGGGCACCGGTCAGATTGTAGGTCTTGGACAGGGAATTGTACTCTACGCCCACTTCCTTAGCCCCCGGAACGCTCAGGAAGGAGATCCCCTCCCGGCCGTCATAAATGATCTCGGAATAGGCGTTGTCATGGACAATGACGATATTGTACTTCTTGGCAAAGACGATCAGCTTTTCATAGAAGGAACGGGGAGCGGTTTTGCCGATGGGGTTGGCCGGATAGGACACCACCATCATTTTGCAGGCCCTGGCCGTCTCCTCGGGGATGGCGTCCAAGTTTGGTAGAAAGTCGTTCTCCTCCAACAGGTCGTAGTAGCGGATATCAGCCCCGCACAGGAAGGGGCCAATCTCAAAGATGGGATAGCCGGGATTGGGCACCAGCACCACGTCGCCGGGATTGCACAGGGTCAGGCCGATATGGGTCAGACCCTCCTGAGAGCCGTAAACCGACATGATCTCATCCGATTCCAGCTCCACCCCATAGCGGCGGGCATACCAGCCCTGAACCGCCTGGGTCAGGGCTGGCAGGTCCCCCAGGGAATATTTAAAGTTGTTGGGCACCTTAGCCGCCTCGATCAGCGCGTTGATAACAAACTCCTCCGGATGAAAGTCGGGGGTGCCTACAGACAGGTTGAACACTTCTCTGCCCTGGGCCAGCAGCTCCTTTTTCTTGTCATCCATCACGTTGAAGATGCCCGGCTGAAAGGTGTCCATCCGGCTTGCAAACTGAATGTTCATGCTTCTTCCTTCTTTCTCGTTACTTCTGTATCATTGCCATAAATTCTTCTTCACTGAGGATGGGAACCCCCAGCTTCCGGGCCTTGTCCAGCTTGGAGCCGGCAGCCTCGCCGGCCAGAAGGAAGCTGGTCTTTTGGGAGACCGCGCTGCTGACCTTGCCGCCGTTCCCCTTCACCAACTCCTCAGCCTCCTTGCGGCCCATGCCGGGCAGGGTGCCGGTGATAACCACCGTCTTTCCCTCCAGGGGGCCGGCCTCCCGCTCCACGCCATACTGGCGGGAGGTCATATTCACACCGCAGGCGACCAGCTCGTCCACCATCCGGGCACCGGCCTCACTGTGGAAAAAGTCATAAAGATCCCGGGCACTGATGGGGCCAATGCCGTCAATGGCGGTCAGCTCCTCCACCGACAGCCCCCGGATGGTATCCATATCCGGGTAAAGGCGCTCCAGGGCCTCCCCCACATGGCCGCCAATGCCGCTGATGCCCAGAGCCTTGATTACCCGGGACAGGGGGCGCTCCTTGCTGGCCTCAATGGCGTTCAGCAGGTTGTCCACCGACTTTTCGCCGGTCTTGGGCAGCATGAGAAGCTCCTGCCGGTGCTCCCCCAGTCGGTAAATATCCGAAACAGAGCGAAGCAGCTCCGCTCCAATCAGCTGGCCCACCCGTTTGGGTCCAAGGCCGTCAATATCCATAACCCCACGGCTGGCAAAGAAGGTTACATGCCGGGCGAACTGGGCCGGGCAGTTGATGTTGGGGCAATAGGCGCCGTTGCCGTCCTTATTCTTCACCACCGGGGCGCCGCACTCCGGACAGGCGGTGATCGCAAAAGGCTCCCCTCCCTCCGGTCTGACTTTCACCTCCAGCACCTCGGGGATGATCTCCGCCGCCTTGCGGACCAGAATCCGCGCCCCCAGGCAAACCCCTCCCAGGGTCTCCATAAACTCCGGGTTGTGGAGGGTGGCCCGAGTCACCGTGGTTCCGGCCAACTGGATCGGCTCAAACTCCGCCACCGGCGTAATCCGCCCCGTGCGGCCCACCTGGGTGTAGAGCCGTGTGATGGTGGTCTCCTTCTGCTCCGGGGGGTATTTATAGGCAATGGCCCACCGGGGCACCTTGGCTGTGGCCCCCAGGGAGTCCTGCAAGGCCCTGTCGTTAATCTTAACCACCGCCCCATCCAGCCAATAGGGCAGATCATAGCGGGTGCGGTCAATTTCCTCAATGGCGGCCTGGATTTCCTCCTGACTGGAAGCCCCATAGGTTTTCACCGTCTGGAACCCCAGCTTCCTCAGCAGGGCCAGATCACGACTCTGCTTCACACAGGGGCGGAATTCCTCCGGTGTGTCCTCGAAGCCCCGGGCGTACATGATGTTGAACGCCACAGCCATCAGCCCCCGCTCGGCGGTCACGGATGCATCCTTCAGCCGCAGGGAACCGGCGGCAGCATTTCTGGGGTTGGCAAAGGTCTTCTTCCCCTCCAGTTCCAGTTCCCCGTTGAGGCGCTGAAACGCATCCACCGGCATGACCACCTCACAGCGGACCACCATGGTATAGTGCTCCGGCAGCCATTCATACCTGGGCAGCTTCGCCGGCACACCGGAGACCTTCTTCATATTGGCGGTGATGTTCTCCCCCACCCGGCCATCTCCCCGGGTGGCTCCCAGGGTCAGCTTGCCGTCCACATAGGTGACGGCGGCGGACAGGCCGTCCACCTTAGGCTCTACGCTCAGCGGGGAATCCCCATCCCACCAGTCAAAGACTTCCTCAAAGGAAAACACATCCTGTAGGGAGAGAAGCGGCACTGCGTGGGTCACCTTGCCCAGCTCACCGGCTTTGCTGGGGACGCCCCCCACCCGCTGGGTGGGGGAATCCGCCCGCACCCATTCCGGATGCTCCTTTTCCGCGGCCTGAATCCGCCGCAGCAGCGCATCATACTCAAAGTCAGAGATCTCCGGGGCATCCTGGTTGTAATACAGATCAATGTGGTGGTCCGCCTCCGCGTAGAGGCGCTCCAGTTCTTCCTTGGTCATATTCTGTTCCTCATCCGTAATTATAGTAATCCTCCGCAGCGTCCTCCGCCGTGGCATAGTTATCAAAGACCGTATAGCTCTCCGGTACTTGGCCCAGCAGCACCGCCTCCGCCACCGTCACCGTGGTTTCAACGGGAATCACCCGAAGGCCGCCGGGAATCAGCAGGCTGACATTCACCGAGACACGCAGGTTCAAACGATAGTGGGTCTGATTCACCGCCGCCGGGGTCAGATTGCTCTCAAACTCCGCGCTGACGGTGCTGACCGACTGCACCTCCACCGGGATCTGAAATCCCCGACTGCTGAACAGGCTGATTCCGGTGAGGTTCCCCACAGGAATCCCGAAGGTGGTCACTTCCTCCTGACTGAGCTGCTCCGCCAGGCCGGTGATGACTCTGGCCCGCAGCCGGTTTGCCTCCCCCAGGTTGCTTTTCAGCGCTGTGATCTGCCCCTGGTCATTTTTCTCCAGAATGAGAATGGCGCTGTAATCCACCGTTCCATCCTCAATATCCTGGGCAATGATCCTGTCCACCAACTTGGTCACCCGGTTTTCCAGGGTGGCGGAGGCATAGGATTGCAGAAGGGGCGAAATCTTCCAATTGAACCAGCCAATCAGACAGGCTGCCAGCAGCACCCCAAACAGAATGCTGCTGAGCAACGGCCGTCCCCGACTGCACCTCCGACGGTAACGCTTTCTCACGCTGCTCACCCCCTGCGGCAAAGTCCCCGCAGAATATTCTATGCAGCGCGTTGGAAAATGTTACTTCAGCAGCTCGTTGACCGCCAGCAAAATCCCCGCCTTGCCGGATTCATAGGTCAGTCCTCCCTGCAAGTAGACGGTATACGGCTCCCGCATGGGAGCGTCAGCGGACAGCTCAATGGAAGCTCCCTGGATAAAGGCCCCTGCCGCCATGATGACCTGGCAGTCATAGCCGGGCATATCCCAAGGCTCCGGGGTCACATAGGAGTCCACCGGGGAGCCGCTCTGAATCCCCCGGCAAAACTTGCACAGAGGCTCCGGCTGGCCAAAGGAGACCATCTGGATAATATCATGGCGCACCTGGCCGGAGGTTGGCTCGGTGGCATAGCCCAGCAGCTCCATAATGCGGGCGGCAAAGATGGCGGTTTTCACCGCCTGGGCCACCGTATGAGGGGCCAGGAACAGGCCCTGATACAGCTGGCGGCTGTGACCCAGGGTGCAGCCGCACTCCGCGCCGATGCCGGGGGCGGTCAGCCGCATGGCGGCCCCCTCCACCAGGTCCTTCCGCCCCACAATATAGCCGCCGGTGGGGGCCAAGCCGCCGCCGGGGTTCTTAATCAGGGAGCCAACGCACAGATCAGCCCCCACCTGGGTGGGTTCCTGCTCCTCCATAAATTCGCCGTAGCAGTTGTCCACCAGCACCACAGCGCTGGGGTTGTTCGCCTTGACAATCCGGGCCAGCTCCCCGATCTCCGCCACAGACAGAGAGGAGCGGGTGGAATAGCCCTTGGAGCGCTGGATCAGGACAGCCCGGACTCTGGGGTCCTTCACCGCCTGGGCCAATCCCTCCTTGTCCGGGGCGTTGTCCTTCAGCTCCACCTGGCGGTACTCCACGCCGTAGTCCCTCAAGGAGCCATGGCCCTTGTCCAGGGCGCCGATGGCTCCCAGCAGGGTGTCATAGGGCGCGCCGACAGCGGAAACCAGCACATCCCCGGCCTTCAGGCAGCCAAACAGAGCACAGGTGATAGCGTGGGTGCCGTTGACAAATTGCAGGCGGACCAGGCCGGCCTCCGTGCCGAACAGGTCGGCGTAGATGGCGTCCAGCTTGTCCCGGCCAATGTCGTCATACCCATAGCCGGTGGTGCCCACAAAATCGCCCTCCTGCACCCGGTGCTTCTGAAACGCGGCCAGCACCTTTTGGGTGTTAATTTCCGCGATCTCCTCCACCCGGGCAAACATGGGCCGGACATCGGCCTGGGCCTGACGGGCCAGCTCCTTCACCCGCTGAGATAGCTCTAATCTTAACTGTTCCATTTAGTTTAACTCGCTTTCCGCCAGCGCCGCGAGCAAATCCGCGCTGGCCTGTAAATCTTTCAAGGAAATGCACTCGATGGGTGCATGGGTATACCGGCAGGGCACCGAAATGCCGCCGGTCAGCACACCGGACCGGGTGGGCAGGATGGCCCCCGCATCGGTCCCGCCAAAGGCCATAATGTCCTCTTGGGCGGGAATCCCCCGCTCCCCGGCCAGCCTTTGCAGCAGGCCGCTGACCTCTGGGGAGCACAGCACCGAATGATCCAGGAGCTTGATGGCTGCGCCGCCGCCGATTTTACCGGTGCAGGTATGGCTGGCCCCGGGCAGGTCGTCGGTGCAGGTCACGTCCACGCCGACTCCGTAGTCCGGGTCAATGGCATAGGCGGCGGTTTTAGCCCCCCGCAGACCCACCTCCTCCTGGACGCTGAACACAAAATAGAGGTCATTTTCGCCCTTCACACGGGTCAAAACATCCAGAAGCACCAGACAGCCTGCTCGGTTGTCCAGGTAGTTGGCAAAAATCCGGTCTCCCTGGCGGAAGAAGGTGCTGGTATAGACGGCGCAGTCCCCCAGCTTCACCAGCTGCTCCGCCTGGGCCTTGGTTGCTGCGCCGATGTCAATGTAAAGTTCCTGCTGCTTGAAGGATTTTTCCTCCTGATCCTCCGGCACGCCGATAACCCCTCTTGTGCCGTTTTCAAAAACCACCTGCACCCGGCTCAGGTCAGAGGCCACCAGCCCCCCCACCTGGGTAAATTTCAGATAGCCCTGGTTGGTAATCTGAGTCACCATGACGCCGACGGAATCCATGTGAGCGGAAACCATCAGCTTTTTGCCCCGGCCCTTTCTATGGACGATCAGATTGCCCATGGCGTCCCGGGTGATCTCATCCGCCCAGGGACCGGCCAATTTTTCTATTCTTCCCCGGATCCGCTCCTCACATCCGGAGGGTCCAAAGGTCTCGGTCAGCTGGCGCAGAACCTCCAGCTGTTCTTTCTCTGTCATTGCCTTGCCCCCTTCTCGTTCTCAATAAAGCTGCGCAGGAGACGGCCGGCCTCCTGGCAGTCCTCCAACGCCGCCACGCAGGCGGGGGTATTAGGATAGCGCACTGGCACCTTCACCGCCATCACAGGCACTCCCGCCCGGCTGCGCTGAAGCGCTCCGGCCTCAGTGCCGGAGCCTTCCCCGATGCACTGCCATGCAAGGTGCTCTCTCCGAGCCAGATCGGAAAGCTCCCGGAACAATGCCCGATCATAGATGGTTTCCCTGTCCATGACGCTGAGAACCGGGCCGCCGCCCAATTTGGGGCTGTCCCCCTCCACACCGGGGAAATCCCTGGCGGCTGTTCCATCCACCACAATGGCAACGTCCGGTTTCACTGAGAAGCCCACGCCAAAGGCGCCCCGGCTTCCCACCTCCTGCTGCACTGTAAAGGCGAAGGTGCAGTCCACCGGCAATTCCTCCCGCAGCAAATCCAAAAGGATTGCGCAGGGAATCCGGCTGGTCAGGGCAGGGCCTTTCACCAACCCCTGTCCAAAAGCGGAGGCCCTGCGGGCAAAGGCGCAAACGTCCCCCAGCTCACAGCGACTCCCGGCCTCCTCCTTGTTCCGGGCACCGAAGTCAATATATAGCACATCGGTGGCAGGGGTCTTTTTCCCCTCCTCCCGGGTCACCAAATGGATGGCCTTGATGCCAATGACCCCGGGCAACTGCTTTTCTCCCACGGAGACCGGCTTGCCGATCACACAGCGGCGGTCCACCCTGCCCACCATATCAAAGCGCAGGCAGCCGTCCTCTTCCAAGCCGGTCACCATCAGGCCCACCTCGTCCATATGGGCAGTCAACAGAAGCTTCCTGGCGGCGGGGGCCTTGCCGCGTTTTTCCACAATCACATTTCCCAGGACATCCACTCGGACCTGACCGCCGGCGGCGGCAGCCTCTTTCACGATATAGTCCCGGACAGCGTCCTCCCAGCCGGAGACGCCAGGCAAATTGGAAAGGGCCAGAATCTCATTTAACACGGGGTCTCCTCCCTTCCCAGGGCGCAGATTACTGCGGCCAGCAGCTTGGCTCCATTTTCAAAATCTTCCCAGTCGATGACCTCCACCGGGGTGTGCATATACCGCTCGGGCAGGGAGAGGATGCCGGTGG
>CAZVVH010000110.1:0-7059 GCA_964630475.1 uncultured Oscillospiraceae bacterium
AGAAGGGCGGTTTTGTTGTTCTTGTCCACGAAATAGAGGCGTTGACGGATGATCTCCACCGGGGATGAGATGGGATTCACCGCCACCCGGACAGGATTGCGGAGAAGGGAATTTACCAGGTCGGTGATCTCCTTAGGCATGGTGGCGGAGAAGAACAGGGTCTGCTTCTTCTTAGGCAGCCAGGCCAGGATTCGCTTCACATCATGGATAAATCCCATATCCAGCATCCGGTCCGCCTCGTCCAGCACCAGGGTCTCCAGCCGGCTAGTGTCCACCAGCCCCTGGTCATGGAGGTCCTGCAGGCGGCCGGGGGTGGCCACCAGAATGTCCGCCCCTTCCTTCAGGGCAGTGACCTGGGGCACCTGGGAGACGCCGCCGAAAATCACCACGCTGCGCAGGGGCAGATTCTTCCCGTAGGCCTCAAAGCACTCCTGAATCTGAATTGCCAGCTCCCGGGTGGGAGTGAGGACCAGTGCGCGGACAGAGCGGGACTTGTCCGGCTTGGCGTTCAGCCGCTGGAGGATAGGAACGGCGAACGCGCAGGTTTTTCCCGTTCCGGTCTGGGCACAGCCTAACACATCCCGCCCCTCCAGCGCGGGGGGGATGGCTTTTTCCTGAATGGGTGTGGGGGCTTCATACCCCTGTTCCCTCAGCGCACCCAGAATGGGTTCGATAATGTTGAGAGATTCAAATTTCATAGAATAGGGTTCGTTCCTTTATTCAAAATCACCGCTTGCTGCGGTGTCGTATACCATATCAGTTTTAGTATAGCAGGAAATGCGCTGAATTGCAAGGCGGCGGGATTTCCCTTTCCCGGAGTATTTCCCGACCAGTTTCTTTCCACCACTTTTTTATACTGGATATAAATTGGATATGGAAGGATGGAATACTATGAAGGTGAAGGACATATTCCTCTCACAGCTTTGCCAGTTCGGCACCCAGGCCCGCTCGGCGGTGTCTTCCGCCCTGGACACCCCTCTCATTACCCAGGGGCTGTCCTGCGCCGCCTGGCTGCTGATGGGCCAGCTGCTGGCCCAGGGACAGATCGGCGGACAATGCACCCCCTTCGGGCTGGGGCTTGTGGGGGCAGCCGGACCGGGAGCGGGCGGGGCGGCCGCCTTGGTGGGTGTCTGCCTGGGAGCGGTCTCCGCCGCCGGGCTGACCGATGGGCTTCGCTATGCCGCCATAGCTGTATTAATCTATGCGGTGGCGTTCGCCTTTTATGACTCCCGGCTGTTCCGAACGTTCTGGTTTATGCCCCTGATCGCCGGAGGCATCGACCTGCTGGTGGGAATCCCGCTTTTGTCAGAGCAACATTGGATTCCCCGGGCCATGGGGCTGCTCCTGCTGGAGGGTGCGCTGACCGCCGGTGCCGTCTGGTGCTTTCGCCGCGCCCTGTTCCCCGCCGGAACCGTCCCGGGGATCTGCACCGACCTGGTGCAGTGGTTCCGGAAGGAGCGGACGGAGGACCCTGTGCAGGCTGCCTGCCTCTTTCTGCTGGCGGCGGCGCTGCTCTCCGCCCTGGCCCGGTTTACCGTGGAGGGGCTTTCCCCGGCCCGGTGCGCCGCGCTGACGGCGGTGCTCCTCCTGGGCGCCTATTATTCCCCGGAGGCGGGAGCCTGCGTGGGGGTGCTCTTTGGCTTCGCGGTGGATCTGCCCTTGGCGGAGGCCCCCTATCACACCGCCCTTTTCTGCCTGTCCGGTATGGCGGCGGGCTTTTCTGGCCGGCGGCATCGCCTTCGGGGCGCCGCCGCCTGTCTGGCCTCCGCCCTGCTGGTGTCCATGGCCTGGGTCTCCGCCACCTTGGTTCTGGTGGTGGAGGCGGCATTTGCCGGCGGCGTGTTCCTCCTTCTGCCACGGCGGTGGTTTTCCTCGGTGCGCCAGCGGGAGGTGCGCCCTCCGACCGTCCCCGCCGCCATCCCTGCCATGGTTCAGGTTCGGGACCGGCTGGATGCCCAATCTGCGGCCTTTCGCAGCATTTATGACAACCTGCGCATCTCCCTCAGCGAAGCCGGCCTGGAGCCGCCTGAGCCGATGCTGATTTTTATCCGGGCCTCGGAGCGGGTTTGTGTCAGCTGCATCAAGTATAACCGCTGCTGGCGGCAGCAATACTCCGAGACCCGGGCCTCCCTGACCGGGGCTTTTCCCCGCCTCCTGAAGCGGGGACACGGAATCTCCGAGGACTTCCCACCCCAGTTCACAGAGCGCTGCGCCCATTTCTCCGCCTACCTAACCGCGGTCAACCAGGAGCTGGCCAATCTGCTGGCCCAGCGCCAATTCCAAGCAAAGGTCCGGGAGAGCCGCGCCGCCGTCTGTTGTCAATATCAGGAGTTGGCCCAGCTTCTCTCCGCCGCCGCCGCTGAGCTGTCCGCCCGGCCCCAGCGGGACAACATCCGCACCCGCAAGCTGGAGGGCTTTCTTCGGGGCCGTGGCATCCCCGCCCAGGGCCGGGTCATCTACGGCCCCAGCGGGCACCTGATGGTAGAGCTGCTGGGCGGCGACCTTTCCCTGGCAGACCAGCCCGAGATCATTGAGGCTCTGACCGGGCTCCTCTCTCTCCCCCTGCGCCGTGGCTCCCTCAGCGCAGAGCCGGAGGGGCAATGCCTGACCCTGGTACAACTGGAGCCTTACTCCGTCTCCGCCGGGATCGCCTCCCAGCCCCGGGATGGCAACAGCATTTCCGGGGACACCTGCCGGTGGTTCAAGGGGGAGGACGGGATCCTCCGGGTAATTCTCTGTGACGGCATGGGCTGCGGGAAGGGGGCAGCCAGGGAGAGCAAGCTGGTGATCCGCCTGCTGGAGCGCCTCCTTCAGGCCGACCTGGAGCCGGAATCCGCCCTCCGCACCATTTGCGGCGCCATGGGTCTCCGCAGCGAGGCGGGAGGCGGCTACTCCACCATTGATCTGCTGACCATCGACCTTTTCTCCTGTCAGTCCACCCTGTACAAGCTGGGGGCTGCCCCCTCCTACCTCTGCCGGGACGGCCAGGTTCACCGCATTTCCGGCGGCGCCCTCCCCGCCGGGGCCACCGGGGCGTCCCAGGCCCCTGCCGTCACCCATCTTCCCCTGGGCAGCGGGGACACCGTGCTCCTGATCAGCGACGGAACCTGCGACGGCCTGGACGACGACTGGCTCCGCAAGGCCCTGCTGAACGGCGGAAATCTGGACTCCCGTTCTCTGGCCCTAGCCCTGCTGAACCTCAGCTCCAAGCAGGGCGGGAGCCGGGATGACCGGACCGCAGTGGTGCTCCGCATTTCCAAACGGCTGAAGTGATGTATAGCTTTCCTTATTTCTGGTTACACTGGAAAGGACAACCAGGAAAAGGAGAGGTGTTTTCATATGGTCAAAGGTACGTCAAAGCGGGTCATCGTGGTGCGTTCCCCGGATCCCCGCTTTTTTGAACAGGCTGTGTTCTTCCTCCGAGAGGAGGCCCTGACCCGGGAGGGGGTTTCAGCAGATCAGGTGCTGGCCGAAGCAGGCAACGTGGCCTCCTGCTATCTGCGCAGCCACCCCCTGCGCCCCAGCCGCAGAGTGCTGCTCTCCCCTGTCTTCTGGATGGCGGTAGGGGCAGCAGTCACCGGAGGAATCTGGCTGCTGACCACCCTGCTATAAAAATTCCCCTCATTGACAACCTGAACAAAAAGCGCTATGATCTTTTCGAAACCAAACCGAGAGGAGAAGCGGCGTGAAAAAGATTTTACTGCTGACCACCGGCGGAACCATCGCCTCCCTGCCCACCAGCGAGGGGCTGGCCCCCGGGATTGAGGGGAATCAGCTGGTCCAGCTCATCGGCAATATTGCAAGCCAGTACCAGATCTCCATTCGGGATCTGCTCCACCTGGACTCCTCCAATATTCAGCCCGAGGAATGGCAGACCATCGCCCGGGCCGTCCACGAAAGCCGGAATGACTTCGACGGGATTGTCATCACCCACGGCACCGACACCATGGCGTATACCTCTTCGGCGCTGTCCTTTATGCTTCTAAACATCCGTATCCCGGTGGTGCTCACCGGCGCACAGCTTTCCATTGACAATCCCCTAACCGACGCAGTGGAGAATCTGCGCACCGCCTTGGCTATGGCGGCCTCCGGCACCCCCGGCGTGTTTTTGGCCTTTAACCGGATCGTCATCCGGGGCTGCCGGGCGGTGAAAATCCGCACCACCAACTTCAACGCCTTCGAAAGCGTAAACTGCCCCTATGCGGCCTATGTGGATGGCAGCGGCCTTCACGTGGACTCCAGCCTGCCCAGGCCCAGTGCGCCCTGTGAGCTGCGGGACAAGCTCTGCCAGGATGTATTTCTTATCAAGCTGACCCCCGGCTTCAATCCGAAGATCTTTGATATGCTCATCGACATGCACTACAAGGGGATCGTCATCGAGGCCTTTGGCTCCGGTGGACTGAACTTTATCCGCCGGGACCTGATCTCCGAGCTTCGCAAGGTTCGGCAGGCGGGCATCTCCGTGGTGGTTTGCTCTCAGTGCCTCTACGAAAGCTCCAATCTCTCTCTGTATCAGACCGGCCAGAAGGCCCTGGAACAGGGGGTTGTGGAAAGCTACGACATGACCACTGAGGCCGCCGTCACCAAGTTGATGTGGGTGCTAGGCCAGGTGGACGACATCAGAAGCGTCCGGGAGTGCTTCGCCACCAACATGGCGGGGGAAATTAATACCTGAATTATTTCGGCGCAGCCCTTTGCGGGGCCGCGCCGTTTTTTCCCCATGTGCAAAAAGGCCGCCCGGCTTTCGCCGGGCGGCAAGGTGTTGCAGCTGCGTTTTTCTCTCTCTGGCAGTATTATATGCGAAGTTCTCAAAAACATCAATGGAAAGTTCTGGCTTTTGCTCAGCAGCCATCCGGGCCGCAGGCGAATCCGCCGCCGCCAAAGCTGCCCTCCGCGCCGCCGGCGGCCAGATTCAGATAGAACTCAAAATCCTCCTTGGTAAACAAATCCCCGGCCAGGCGCAGATCCCCGATCCAAATGGTGGGCACTCCCGTCACCCCCAGCTCCTTGGCGGTTTTCAGCGCCTCCTCATGGATCTCACGATAGGTCCGCTCCTCCAGCACCCTGCGGAACTGGGCGCCGTCCAGGCCAATGCGCTCCGCCAGGGAAACCAGCACATCCAGCTCTCCGATGTCCAGCTCTTCGGTGAAATAGGCTTGATACATCAAAGAGGAGTACTCCTCCCCCTTGCCCTGAGCATTGGCGTAATGATAGCCCTCCCAAGCCAAGGTGGTATAGGGGCGGGGGATCACCTTGGGCGGGAAGTGGACGTCCATGCCCAGGCTCTCGCAGAAGGGAAGCAGATCCTTGGCCCACTTGGCCCGGCGGGTCTCATCGTGGTAGGTGTCCACCCGCTCCTTGGGCGGGCGGGTCAGCTCCACGGGAAGCAGCTCAATCTCCACGTCCTCCCGGCCTTCAATGGCCTGCATCAGCGGCACCTTAGCGGCGATACAGTTGGGGCAGACGAAATCGGTGGCGAAACGAATTTTAACAGACATAGTATACACCTCTTTTTATTTGCATAATTCCTCACCGCTCTGTTTGACCAGCACCTTTTTCTCCCATTGGCCGGTCAGCAGACGGATAAAGACGATTGAAGTTCCAACAGCCCAGCCGATGGGTATGGAAATATAGATGGAAGCATAGCCCACCCCGGTGAACGCAGCCAGAAGGTTGGCACAGATCACCCTTACCGCCAAGCTGGACATGGAGCCGATGGTGGGAAACATGACGTCTCCGGCCCCCTGCAAAACGCCATTTGTAATATACATCAGGCAAAAGATCACAAAGAAGGACACCAGCGTCCGCAGATAGCTGGCCCCCAGCTCCTGAGCTGCGGCATCCAGGCCGAAGCACCCGATGATCCGGCGGCAGAACACCAGGATCACGGCAATAATGATGGCGCAGCAGAACAGCGCCATCACCAGCGTCTGGCGGAAGCCCCGGCGGACACGGTCCACCTTTCCGGCGCCCATATTCTGACCGGTGAAGTTGGCCAACCCCTGGAAAAACATCATAATGGGCACCATGACAAAGGACTCCACCCGCATGGCGGCGGTGGTGGCGGCAATGGCGTCCTGTCCAAAGGAGTTAATCAGGCGCTGCATCAGGATCATACCCAGTCCCACGCAGCACTGCTGGACGCTGGTGGGAATGCCCATGCGCATAGCCAGCTTGAACATGTCCGCCGCAAAGGTAAATTCCCCCTTCTGATAGCGCAGAAAGGGCACCGTGTGCAGCAGATAAGCCGCCGCGCAGATGGCAGAGCCAGCCTGGGCAATCACGGTGGCCCAGGCCACGCCCGCCACGCCGAACAGCGGCGCCAGCAGGATATCCAGCACCACATTGAGGACGGTTGCCACAATGAGGAAATACAGGGTGGAGCTGGAGTTTCCCAAGGCCCGCAGAATCGCCGCAAAGACGTTATAGGCGAACTGGAAAAGCAGCCCCAAGCAGTAGATACGCATGTAGGTCATGGCCAAGGGAAGCACATTGTCCGGCGTATTTAAAATGCTCACCAGAATGGGGCGGCTCAGCAGATAGCCCAGGCCGGTGATGAGCACCCCCGCCCCCAGCATGGTCAGAATGGAGGTGGAAACTGCCCGGCGCAGGTTGGGAATGTCCTTGGCCCCAAAGTACTGGGCCACAATAACGCCGCAGCCGTTGGACAGGCCCATCGCCACCGCCAACAGCAGGAAGGTCACCGGGAACACGATGCCCACGGCGGACAGGGCCTCGTCGCTGACCAGATTGCCCACCACAAGACCGTCCGTCAGGGAGTAGATCTGCTGTAGGAAATTTCCCGCCATCAGGGGCAGGGTAAAAATCAGGATCAGCTTCCACTCGCTGCCCTTTGTCATATCCTTCTGCAAGGTAAATCAGTCCTTTTTTGCATAGAAATAAAAATCTATTTTCATTATATCGGTTTGCTCCCGTTTCGTCAAGCTCTCTCGAAAATGCAAGCATTTTCTCGAACTTATACTAAAACTTATTAAAACGATTTAAAAAACCGTTTTATAGCGCGAAGCGCGTTAAGTTTTTATGAGACGGCAAATTGTG
>CAZVVH010000111.1:0-2626 GCA_964630475.1 uncultured Oscillospiraceae bacterium
GAAGGATAGAGCACATAGTAGTTCATGGGCATATCAAATCCTTTGATCGGCACACAGCGTACGGCGCCACTCTGAATGGAGGAAGAGCGAGCGGTGGCCAGCCGACTGGCCAGTGAGACAATGAGGTTTTCGGTAACCATATCCAACACCAACTCGGCAGTGCTAATATTGTAAGGCTGGACGGATGAAAAGTGGCGCAGAACACTACTGTAACCGAATTGACCGCCGGAGTCCGGATAAAAGAGTAGCGGCAATTTGGCAAGTTCGTCGGCATAGAGGAATTCCCGGCGGGACAGAGGGTTTTGGCTGCTGATGTGGAGGGCCAGGGAGTCCCCGCTGGCCAGATAGAACGACCAGTCCTTTTCCGAGTTGAACTTATATTGAAAGACAGTAAGCTCCGGATCGCTGAGGGAGCCAACCAGAATACGGGAGGGTGTCTTAGCAAGGTAGGAAAGCAAATCCTCCAGCCTGAACAGCTTTTTCTCCTCAAAGTGAATGGACAGCCCCGGATACTCCTTTCGTAGCCGCAGTAACATATCCAGGCCGAGGATGTGGGAAAAAATTGGGATGGAAGTGATCTGCACGTGTCCCTTGATTTCCTGGGTCTGATTGGAATGATCGTGCCAGCGATCAATCAAATCCAGAATAATCTGGCAGCCGTTGAGCACCTCTGTCCCTTTTGGGGTTGGAACCACGCCCTGCTTGGAGCGGGTGAAAATTTGATAGCCCAGTTCCCGCTCGATGTTTTGCAGCGTGTAGGAGAGGGAGGAGTGGGAGAGGAACAGGTTCTGGGCGGCTTTGTTGATGGACCTGCAGCGCTCTATTTCCAGCAGATACTTTAAATCTTCCATGCGCATATTGACAGCCCCTTTGCTGATTTGGACGGTTAAGATATGTCATTGCCTCTATTCTAACGCAGAAATTCCAATTTGCATAGGGTTTTATACCCATAACTTGAAAAATAGAATTAAAAAATTCTATTTCGTCAACAGATATTCAGTTGTCGAAGTTTTTGGCAACGCGGATGCCGATTATCTCTTCTTCCCAAAGGAAAGGGGAACTGCTATAATTTTTTTGTACAAAATCATAAATAACGGTTTGAGAAAAGCCTGTTGGAGGAGCGTGGCTGTTATATGCAGGAATATCAGGAAAAATATCCGCACTTATTTAAAAAGCTTCAGATTGGCAAGACAACCTTTCGCAATCGAATCATTGCGGCACCAACGCACCACGGGTTTGCCGCGGCAACTGATGACCGGCTGAACCGCTGCGGGGTGGAGACCTATGGCGCCCGGGCTATGGGCGGCGCGGCGGCGGTTACCATCGGAGAAGGGAAGCTGGACGACTTAAATAGCACCGCCCACACCGGCCATATTGACTGCTTTACCCAGGAGGCCATCCGTCCCCTTCAGTGGTATGCGGATTATGTACATACCTGTGGAGCGCTGGCTTCTATTGAGTTCAACCACTCCGGTCAATTTGCCCAGCCCCAGTTTAACCCGAAGGGCTTAGGGCCGATGGGGGCCTCCGCCTGCGTGATGCCTAACGGCTTAACCTGTCGGGAGATGACGGAAGAGGATATGGAGCTGGTAGCAGACCATTACGCCCACGCCTGCCTGACCGCCAAGCAAGCTGGCTTGGATATGGTGAACCTCCATTTGGGGCACGGCTGGCTTTTGGGCGGGTTCCTGACGCCCATGTTCAACCACCGGAAGGATCAGTATGGCGGCAGCTTGGAAAATCGAGTCCGGTTTCCCCGGATGGTTTTGGAGCGCGTCCGTAGGGCCGTAGGCCCGGATTTCCTCATCGAGGCGCGGCTGAGCGGGGATGAGATGACGCCTGACGGACTGAAAATTGAGGACACCATTGAAATTGTAAAACTGCTGGAGGACTGCCTTGACCTGGTACACCTCTCCTGCGGAACCCGGCTGGATCCGGTAGCCCGCTGCATGATTGGGCCGGATCACTTTACCGAACCGGGGCACAACGCGCCCCTGTCTGAGGCACTGAAGAAGTCCGGGGTGAACATTCCTGTTGGAGTGGTGGGCAACATTACAAAGCCGGAGCTGGCGGAGCGAATCCTGTCTAACGGGCAGGCGGATTACATCGTCATGGCCCGGAGCCTGATTGCGGACCCCAACTGGACCAGAAAGGTGAAGGAAGGCAGGGAGGAGGACATTCGGCCCTGTATCAAGTGTTCCCGCTGCGGCGATATGATGAAGAGCGTCTGTTCAGTGAATCCCCTGTTTGGCTATGTATCTGCCCGGAGGGATTTCCCGGCGATCCGTCAGAAGAAAAAGGTGGCCGTGGTGGGCGGCGGCGTGGCCGGTATGCAGGCGGCATTGGAGCTGGCAGAGCGGGGGCACCAGTGCGTGTTATTTGAGAAACGGGATCGCTTGGGCGGCCAGCTGTTTTATACTGACTATGTGTGGTTCAAGCGCGAAATGCGGGAGTATCGGGATTATTTGATCCGCCAGGTATACAAGGCTGGAGTAGAGGTTCGTCTGAATACCGAGGCCACTCCGGAGTTGATTCAACAGGAGAAGGCAGACGGTGTGATCGTTGCTGTGGGCGCGGAGCCATTTATCTTGCCGGTTCCGGGGGTCCATCTGCCCAATGTGGTCAC
>CAZVVH010000111.1:2726-7050 GCA_964630475.1 uncultured Oscillospiraceae bacterium
CCATGAGCTGGAAGCGGGAAAGGTCATTTTGGCCTCTGGTATGCGTCCGTTGGCACAGTGCAGAGACAGTTTTGAAGGCGTGGCCCTTGATGTAATTCCTGTGGGCGACTGTAAAAAGGTGAGCAATATTCACAATGCCGTGTTCACCGGATATAGCGCCGCACTGATGATGTGAAAGAGAACGGAGGAGTGCAAGTGAAACCCATTTACAAGGAAAAGTATCCCCATTTGTTTGAACCCCTGATTCTAGGAAAAAAGCATGTGGAAATCAAAAATCGCGTGTTCACCGCGCCAATGGGATGTCCGCTTGCTCAGCACACAGATGGGCGGATGAATGAATACGGCGTCTTTTTCTACGGACGGTTTGCCAAGGGCGGATTTGGCCTGGTAAATGCCAAGACCATTCTTCCGGTTGGCCCTACCAATTCCAGAACCTTGAATCTGGAGGATGAAAAGGTCTTTATGGACGTCCACTTTATGAATGAGTACGCCCACGCTTTCGGGGCAAAGACCGGCTGCGAGATGTATCACCAGGGTTGCTGGGCTTCTCCGAATAGCGGACGGCCCGTCATCAGCTCCAGCGCCATGGTTATGCCCAATGGGGTCCAGGTGAAGGAAATGACCGAGGAGGATATGGAGGAAGTAGCCCAGATGTTTGTCAAGGGTGCTACTCTGGTGAAGCGAGCGGGTTTTGACTCGGTGCTCCTCCATTATGGCCACGGCTGGCTGATGTCCAGTTTCCTGTCCCCGGCATTCAACCATCGCACGGATCAGTACAACGGCAGCCGGGAAAACCGGATGCGGTTCCCCAAGATGGTGATTGAGCGGATTCGGGAGGCGGTGGGAGATGAATTGCTCATCGATGTCCGCCTCAGCGGCTCTGAGTGGACGCCCGGCGGCATTGAAATTGAGGATACCATCGAATACGTCAAGATGATCGAGGATCTGGTGGACTCCGTCCACATCACCTGCGGCAACCGGAATAATCCGAACAGCAGGCCGGATATGCATCCCAGCCATTATCTGCCAGCAGGCCATAACGCAGAAAACGCCTGGAAGGTGAAGCAGGCCGGAGTCAGGATTCCGGTGGGTGTGGTCGGCGGCATCAGCGATCCCGCCCTGGCGGAGGAGATCATCGCCCAGGGGAAGGCAGATTTCGTCCTGATGGGGCGGCAGGCCACCATCGAACCGGATTGGGTGGAGAAGGTGCGCCACGGTCACGAGGAGGACATCCGTCCCTGTATGCGCTGCAATTTCTGCATCGATACGGGGCGGCGGGGAAAGCTCTCCACCTCCATCACCTTTGATGCGGAGTCCACCTTCAACCTGCAGTGTGCTGCAGATCCCACCTACGGTCAGGGATACTACAAGAAATTTGTGCCCAAGCCGGTGGAATCCAGGGAGGTTGTGGTCATTGGCGGCGGCTTTGCCGGCCTGGAGGCCGCCATGACGGCGGCGCAAAGGGGCCATAAGGTCACGCTATTGGAAAAGAGCGGTGCCCTGGGCGGTGTGATGGCCCATACCGAGGACATCTGGTTTAAGTATGATACAGGCCGGTTTCGGGACTATCTGGTCTGTCAATGTGAAAAGGCAGGGGTTCAGTTCCGAATGAACACTACGGCCACCCGTGAACTGTTGGATGAGATGGATCCCGATGCGGTGATTATAGCAGTGGGCGGCGAGCCCGTGGCCCCGCCCATTCCCGGGGCAGACGGAGCAAATGTGGTGTTTGCGGAGGAGGCTCTCCATCACCCCGACCAGGTGGGAAAGCGCGTCGTAATCATTGGCGGCGGCTTGGTGGGCTGTGAAACCGCCATTATCCTGGGAGAAAAAGGCCATAATGTCCATGTGGTAGAGTTTACGGAATATATGATGGGCACCGCCCAATTCAGTCAGCGCATTCACACCATGGAATTTATGGAAAAGGCGGGGGCCACCTGTCAGACAAATACAAGGTGTATGGAAATCCGCCCGGACGGGGTCGTCCTGGCTGGTCGTGACGGAGAATCTCAATTCATGGAGGCCGATACAGTGGTTCTGGCGGTGGGGCGGAAGCCGCTGGCGGCGCTGCGGGACAGCTTCCGTGACTGTGCATTCGATGTCATTAACGTGGGCGACTGTGCCAAGGTGGAGAATATCCCCTTTGCCGTGCGCAGCGGATTTGACGCGGCCCTTCGCATTTAGCCAAACAAAACTGTGAAAGAAAGAGAGAGTGAACTGCAATGTCAAAAGGAACGCAAACCAAAAGCACGGCGTATTACGTGAACGCTGTCATCTGTATCCTGATTATGCTGCTGTTCGGAATGATTCCGGCGCCTGATCCCATGACGCCCCTTGGGATGAAAGTGATCGGCATTTTCCTTGGCATGATTTACGGCTGGATCACAGTGGGCACCCATTGGCCCAGTCTGCTGGGTATCCTGCTGCTGGGCCTGAGCGGCTACGCCTCCGTCAATGATGTCCTGAAGGACACCTTCGGCAACAACACCGTCCTGATGCTGTTCTTCATCTGCATTATGACCGGCGTTCTCAACTCTGCCGGACTGACCCGTTACTTCTGCATGAAGGTGCTGAACATCAAGTGGGCAAAGGGCCATCCCTGGCGCATGACCTTCCTGGTGATTATGTCCAACTATGTCTGCTCTGCTTTCCTGGCGCCTGCTGCATCTTTGCTGCTGATCTGGTCCGTCCTGTACAGCCTGTTTGAGATGTGCGATTACAAGCCCGGCGAAAAGTGGCCCATGCTGATGATTGCGGGCACTGCCTTTTCCGGCAACATTGCGGGCCAGATGTTCCCCTTTAAGAACCTGTGCGTCTCCGTTTTGGGACAATTTGAGAATATCCTGGGTGAGACGGTGAACTCCGCCGGGTTTATTCTGTGGATGCTGGTTTTCTCCCTGGTGAGCACGGTCCTCTTCTTCCTGCTTGTGAAATTCGTGTTCAAGCCTGATGTGTCCAAGTTGATTAATGCCAAGCTGGATGAAAAGATTCCTCCCCTTACCGGTTATCAGAAGTTCGTACTGGGCGTTTTTGTCGCCTATGTGATCGCTCTGCTCCTTCCTGACCTGCTGCCCAAGTCCTGGGCGTTGACCGCCTTCCTGCGTTCTCTCGGAAATACCGGAATTGCCCTGGCGGCTGTTATCATCATCCTCCTTGCAAAGTTCCAGGAGAGTGTCCCTGTGGGCAAGATGATCTTTGAAGGCGTGAACTGGAATATGATCTTCCTGATTGCCTCTGCCATGATGGTAGCCAGCGCCTTCCGCAGCGAGGCAACCGGAATCGAGCCTTT
This sequence comes from uncultured Oscillospiraceae bacterium, assembly GCA_964630475.1. Lineage (GTDB taxonomy): Bacteria > Bacillota > Clostridia > Oscillospirales > Oscillospiraceae > JAJQBJ01. The sequence continues at coordinate 6,016 of CAZVVH010000111.1, forward strand.
CATTGTGAAGTACGTCACCCCTGTCCTGGAGGGCAAGTCCGGACTGGGTCTGGTGATTATCTGCATCCTGATTGTTACCATTATGACACAGTTCTGCAACAACGCCGCAACGGTGACCGTGATTACCCCCGTTTTCCTGGTGGTGATCAGCGGTCTGGGTGACATCGGCGTCAACCTCAAAGTCATTATGCTGATGACAATTGCCGCTGGCGCTATGGCCACCTTGGCGCCTTCCGGCGGTACCCATGCGGCGCTGCTCCATGGCAACCGCACATGGATTCCCAAAGCGTCTGACCTGTACCTGCTGTGCGCAATCATGGTGGTAATCAACCTGTTGGTGATGTTTGTCATCGGCATTCCGCTGGCCAGTATTATCCCGCTGTAATCAGATCCTGAATTGATCTTCATACTTCATCGTGGTTTACATCCGGCCAACTGGATCTCATTCATGCGATGATCCATCCGTTGGCGAATAATCCCCCCTCATTCCGAGCTGTTGCATGATACGCGATGCGGCAGCTCGGAATCTCTAATTCCGATGCGAGAGGAGCTTACCCTGTGTTATTTGGACTTATTATCTGCTGCGCGGCAGCGGCCGCCGCAACCGTATTTGCCTCCGTACAGCATATCATCGGTGCGCCGATGATCGGCCTGTTTTTCGGCATTCTGCTGGCAAATTGTATGCCGTCCGCCGTCCTGGAAAAATCGAAGGTGGGGGCCGCCTTTTCCTCCAAACGGATTCTCCGAACCGGCGTGATTCTGGCTGGCGGAACGTTAAATTTCCATTCCGTTGTTGACGCGGGGGTGGGTGCCCTTCCGCTGGTGGTCGGAGCTATACTGATTTCCTTCCTTGCCGCCTACCTGATTGGAAAAAAGATGGGCGTTTCCGTGAACACCCGGCTTTTGGTGGGAGGCGGCACCTCTATCTGCGGCGGGACCGCCATTGCCACCCTGTCTGCGGTCATTGACGCGAAGGAGGATGAAACCGCCTACGCCATGACCTCAATTTTCCTCTTTGATATTCTGGCCGCGCTG
>CAZVVH010000112.1:0-6993 GCA_964630475.1 uncultured Oscillospiraceae bacterium
CCCGGGCAGCCCCCGAATTTCCTGGTAGGTGCTGGGGAACTGGCCTCCATACCGGGACTGGATCTCCCTGGCCGCCTTTTGCAGGTTTCGCGCCCGGCTATAATAGCCCAGCCCCTGCCACAGCTTCATCAGCCGCTCTTCCCCGCAGTTGGCCAGGGCCTCCACTGTGGGAAGCTCCTCCATAAACCGCTGAAAATAATCCAGCACAGCCGCCACCCGGGTCTGCTGGAGCATGATCTCACTGATCCAAACCCGATAAGGGGTGGGCTGGCTGCGCCAGGGCAGCACCCTGGCGTTTTCCTCATACCAGCGCAGCATGGGGATCACACATTGCTCCAGCCGCTCCAAATCCTCCATGGGCCGCTCTCCTTTCACAGTCGTTAATTAAATATTATACTCTGTTATGCGGAGAATTTCCATACCCATTTCCCCAGATTCCGCCGTTGAGGGGAAATCATGGACAAATCCTCCAGTCTGCGCTATAATTGTATCATACTGTTTCTCGATGAAATACTTTCATCGGGAAACCCGTGTGCTGCGCACACTCGTATCTCAATCAACCAAGGAGGCTCTGCCATGCGCAACACCACCCTCTGCTATCTGGAACAGGACGGCTGCTATCTGATGCTCCACCGGATCAAGAAGGAAAAGGACATCAACAAGGACAAGTGGATCGGCATCGGCGGTAAGTTCGAGCCGGCCGAAAGCCCAGAGGACTGCCTTCTGCGGGAGGCCTATGAGGAGACCGGCCTGACCCTCCGCAGCTGGACCTATCACGCCTGCATCACCTTTGTCACCTTGGACTCTTCCGGCTGGTATACCGAATATATGCACCTGTTTTCCAGCCGGAATTTTTCGGGAGAGTTGAAGGTCTGTGATGAGGGGGTGCTGGAATGGGTGCCCAAGGAGCGGGTCCCGGAACTGAATCTGTGGGAGGGGGATTTGATCTTCCTGAAGCTGATGGAGGAGGGCAGCCCCTTCTTCTCCCTGAAGCTGGTGTATACGGACAATGTGCTCTCCACTGTGGTACTCAATGGACGGCCCCTGGCCCGCCGGAGGTACGGCCAATGGAGCTGAACAAATCCGCCTTCTCCCGGGATGGCTTTCTCACCCGCCAGCAGGACACCAGCCGCATCCCCTTCGGAGTGCTGACCAGCGAAAAAAACGGCTGCGGCTGGATTGCCGCCTACAACTTTCTCCGGGCGGATCTGCATCCGGTTAAATGGGATCAGGTCCGGCGGGATTTGAACCGCCTCCTCCCCTTTCGGGGGAAAATCGGGGCTAACGCCTTTGTTCTCCGTGGATACCTGCGGCATCAGGGCTGCCGCCTTCACTTCGCCGTCACCCTGGCAGGGGCCAAGCGCCTGATCCCCCGCTGCCGGGCGGGAATCCTCCTCTATGAGACGGGAAACAGCCGGCACTATGTGGCCTTTCAGCGGCAAAGGGACGGCACTTTGCGCTTCTTCAATGTCCGGGCAGATGTGACCGACGTGGTCATGTCCCTAGAGGAATTTTACCGCCGTTTTGTAAGATTTCCCCTGTTCTTTCTTTTTACCACCAATCCATGACCCCGGAGGTATTTCGCATGTGCACTTTACTTTTCCGGATTTCTATTATAAAATGAACCCAGAATCTGACAGAACCAAGAAAGGAACGCATCATGGCAAAAATCAACGGTATTGAATACAAAATTCTTCTGGTAGGCGAAAATTCCTCCGGCAACGGCCCTCAGATCCAGTGGGGCGGTCTCTATCTCTCCGGCAAAAAGATCGCTACCGTCCTCTCCGAGCGGGACATTCCCGGCTGTGAGCCGGCGGTTCAGCTGTTTATGATGTACGGGTACTCAGAAAAGGCCCTCCGGGCCGCCCTCTCCGCCCGCCAGGGCAAGGATTACACTCCCCAGGACCTGGTTTCCGAGCTGCTCTTGATCCATGAGCTGGAAAAGGAGTTTAACCGCCATCTGGGCAGCGCCAACAGCGGCATGGTGGTTCTGAATTTTGAGAACAGCCAGGTCAGTCTGGGTATCCCTCACCAGTTCGCCGAAGCCAGCGACGGGGAAATTCTGGCTGCACTGGAGGGAAAGATCAAATCCAGCGAGCCTCATTACGGCCCCCTTCAGAGCTATCTGGTCTTTCACACCCCGGAGGATTTCAGCCGAGGGGAAGCCATCACCCAGGAGGAACTGCTGGAGGAACAGTAACTCCCATAACACCCTCATACAAACGAAAAGCGCAGGAGCATTTCTATTTGCTCCTGCGCCTTGTTTTATCCCCGTCAATATTTGCGGACCACTCCTACAACTCTGCCCAGAATTTGCGCCTCTGTGCCGTCAATGGGCTGATAGCTGTCGTTTTCCGGCAGCAGCCATACCTTGCCCTCCCGGCGGTCCAGCCGCTTGCAGGTGGCCTCATCCCCGATCAGGGCAATGACAATCTCCCCATTGGCTGCGGTGGACTGCTGGTGAACCACCACCAGATCGTCCGGCATAATGCCCGCTTTGATCATAGACTCACCGCGAATTTTCAGGGCGAAATGCTCCCCGGAAACACCGCCGGTGTCAAAGGGCACATAATCCTCAATACACTCCTCCGCCAGAATGGGCGCGCCGGCGGCCACGCTGCCCACCAGAGGAACCCGATCCTCCCGGGCCCGTTCCTTTTCCTCCGGGGCCGGCTCCGTGGGGGTGATGGCCCGGGTCTTACCGCTGCCCCGGACAATGGCCCCCGCTTCCTCCAGCGCCTTCAGGTGAAAGTGAACCGTGGACGGGGACTTCAATCCCACGGCGGAAGCGATCTCCCGAACGGAGGGGGGATATCCGTGTTCGCTGGTATAGGTCAGAATATAGTCATAGATACGCCGCTGCTTTGGCGTCAGCTCCTTCAACATAAGACCATGCCTCCCGCTTTTTGCTGAGTTAAGTATAACACAAACGTTCCATTTTTGCAACATTTGTTCGAATCTTTTTTGAAAAATTTCGCCGCTTATAACACAGGATCAGCCAACCAACTCCATTGGGACAGCCGCCCGGCAGGGTGCAGAGAAAGACGAGTAATACTGTTCCCTGATAAAATATGCAAATTTTATCAGGGAGGCATCGCCTCAGCGGCGCTGCCCGTTTTGCGCTAAAGCGCAAAACACGTCTCATACAATCCCTGACGCCCCCTGCGGGGGCTATAAAAAGCATTTGTGCTTTTTAACAGGGATTGGTATAAGAAGTGATTGCTTTTTGCCCGTCTTTTTTCGTCCTGCTATGCAGCGGAGAAACGGCATAGCCCCCAAGCTACGCCGTTTCCCGAAAACATTTCTAATACGGATTCTTAAAACTTACTTCGTTGCCCAGTTGCCGGTAGCTTCGGCAGTCAGGTAGGCATTGATAAAGCCGTCCAGGTCGCCGTCCATGACGGCGTTGACATTGGAGGTCTCATAGGCGGTGCGGGTATCCTTGACCAGGGTGTAGGGCATGAACACATAGGAGCGGATCTGGCTGCCCCATTCGATCTTCATCTGCTCGCCCTTGATGTCGGAGATCTTATCCACCCGCTGCTGAATCTTCAGCTCGATCAGCTTTGCTCTCAGCATACGCAGGCAAGTTTCTTTATTCTGAAACTGGGAGCGCTCAGTCTGGCAGGAGACCACAACGCCGGTGGCGTGGTGGATCAGCCGGACAGCGGAAGAGGTCTTGTTGATGTGCTGGCCGCCTGCGCCGGAGGAACGGTATACCTGCATTTCGTATTCCTCAGGACGGATCTCAAAGTCCTCCGTGTCGTCGGGCAGGTCGGGCATGACCTCCACGGCAGAGAAAGAGGTCTGACGGCGGGCATTGGAGTCAAAGGGGGAAATGCGGACCAGGCGGTGAACGCCGTGCTCGCTTCTCAGATAGCCATAGGCGTTCTCGCCCTTGATCTGAATGGTAGCGGACTTAATGCCGGCCTCTTCACCGTCCAGCATATCCAGCACCTGGCAGGTAAAGCCGTGGCGCTCTGCCCAGCGGGTGTACATACGCATCAGCATCAGAGTCCAGTCCTGGGCCTCCGTTCCGCCCGCGCCTGCGTGCAGGGTAATCATACAGTCGTTCTTGTCATATTCGCCGGTGAACAGGGTTTCCATACGGGCGGTGTCCAGGTCGTTGACCAGCCGGTCATAGCCCTCCTGCAGATCAGGCAGCATAGAGCTGTCGTCCTCCTCATTGCCCATCTCGCACATGACCATCAGGTCCTCCCAGCCGCTGTGCCACTTTTTGGACTTGGCCAGCTTATCCTGGATCTTTTTCAGCCGGGCCTGAATTTTCAGTGCCTTCTCCATGTCATCCCAGAAATGGGGATCCTCGGACTGGGCCGTCAGCATATCCGCCTCGCGCTCTGCGCTCTCAATATCAAATGCCCGATCCAACTCCTCCAACCGGGGCAGCAGGTTATTCAGCTTTCCCTTATACTCATCATATTCGATCATTGCAACAACCTCCATGCGCCGAACCGGCGCGTTCTATCGTAAATCAACCCCCCATCGGGGGAAATTCGTCAACGAATGGCTAAAAGGCTATATTAAAAGGTATTATATCGAATTTTTATGACTTTGTAAAGGGAAAGCGGAAACTTCCTCACATTTCAGCGTTCACTGGCCCCTTTGGCAGCCTGCCAGGAAAAAATCAGGTCATCCACATCCGGCTTGGGCCGGGGATGGGTTACGGGGGGTCTATTGATCTGTTCAATTGATTTCATTGTCGTCCTTCCTTTCTCTGTACGCCAGGGGTGTGCATTGGCCTGTGCGCGCATGATACAGTCCATTATATGCGCTCCGGCGGGCAAAGGCTGTCGGATTTCAAACGCCGTGAAAAAAACATGGGATAGTCCAGGGCCTAAGGCCCGGCAAACCCTATTTAAGCTTCCTTCCTAAGGAACTGCGAACGTACAAGATAAGCAGGTCCAATTCCCAACATAATCATGGCAAAACGGGTATCAGCCAGGTTCATCTTGGAAAGCACCACAATTGCAAAAAACGCCCGAAGGAATCCGCCTGTGACCTCGAGCGTTTTTACGGATTCAGATCAACGTCTGTCTCCCATTATTTTTTCCTTCTCAAGGGCCGCTTATTCCCCTGGGCATCCACCACATAGGTATTGTCCAGCTGGGCCTGCATGTTGGCCCGAAAGGCGGCCAGATACTCCTTACGCAGTCTGTCCCGCTCCTCAATTTCCTCCGGCGTCAGTCCAACTGTCTTTGCCTTGTGGGCCAGCTCATTGATGCGCTTTACTCGTTCCGTAGGCATTCCATATCCTCCCTATCTATATCGCTCTATAACAATCATAATCCGTCCCTTTCGGGAAGTTCCGTTCACCTCGGTCAGCCTGCATTTGCCCAGGCCTCGGCAGGAGATCGTGTCCCCCTCCCCTACATTGGCGTCCGGCTTGGTACACTCCTGCCAATTTAGATTTACCTTTCCTGAAGAGATATAATCCGCCATCTTGCTTCGGCTGGTGGAAAATCCTGCGGAGGCCACCGAGTCCAGACGGAGAGTGGCTACGGTGTCGCAGATGATTTTGACCTCCGTCTCCGGGGGCTGAACCTGTTCCAGGGAGATTTCAGTCAAGCTCAGCCTGCTGCGTCCCGCAGACTCCATACTTTGCAGCAGGAACCGTTTGACCTCCTCCAACAAGATGATATCACAGCGGCCTTCCCCCACCAGGATGTCTCCCACCTTTTCCCGGGCAATCCCCATGCCCATCAGTGCTCCCAAAAAATCCCGATGGGTCAGCGCTCTTCCGTCCTTCCAGGCGGCTCGAATTGCGCACAAGCCCGCTTCCTCCGGAATAGCCTCATCCATCCAATCGGGTAAAAAGACGCATATGCGGCGCTCTGCCTCCCCATAGCCGCCAAGGAAAACCGCCCTCGGATACCCGTTGGCTGCAATCAGTTTCTCCACCAGGCTCCGCTCATGGGGCGAGAGGAATTGGGTATGGGTGGGGATATTCCGCTGCTCCGCCGCATCCATCTGATCTGCCGCCCGAGCTAAAACGAGCCGGTCCTCCGACGCCGCCGCCAGCTTATTGAGCTGTGTCGTTCTGTCCATAGCTTCCTCCCAGGTTATTTTTCTCAGTTTATCACACTTTTTTTCAGATTACAACGGTTTGCCATTGGGGATCGATCTGGTATAATGAACCTACAAAGTGAGGTGAACCGAGATGCAGCAAACAACCGCAGCAAAGCTTGCACCCATTCTTCCCGCCCGCACTGCCATCATTGGCGGCGGAGGCAAAACCACCCTGATGTTGGCGCTGGCAGAGGAATTGGCTGCCCGCCACCGCTCTGTGCTGATGACCACAACCACCCATCTGGCCTGGCCCCCGCCAAAGGGTTATTCCCTGATTTCACCCAAATGTGCCGCTGTACTGAATGAGGCCGCTGTACCGGGCAAAATTACTTTGGCGGGATACCCCACTGAGGCAAGCCGTATGGTGGGGCTTTCCCCGGAGCTGTTCAGCCAGGCCTGCTATGACTACATTCTCTGTGAAGCTGACGGTTCTCACCGGATGCCCCTAAAGGTACATAAAGCCGGGGAACCGGTTATTCCCTCCGGCACCGGGCTGGTCCTTCAGGTTGCCGGCCTGTCGTCCCTGGGCAAGCCGGTTGCGGAGGCAGTTCACCGCTATCCTTTGTTGGGGTTGTCTCCCGGAGAACTCGTTTCTGCCAGTCTGATTACCCGGATTTTGAGGCAAGGTTGGACCCACTGGGGCGGCCCTGCCATCACCATACTCAATCAGGCAGATACCCCTGCCCTCCGGCTGCAGGGCCAGCAAATCCAGCAAATGCTGCCTGGAACCACCGTGATCTGCTCCCTGAAAGAGGAGACAGCTCCAAGCTGGCAAGCTTGAACCAGACCCGCAGATTCCTGCGGGTCTGGTTCTATAAAAGAAAAACCTCACAAGCAAAGCCTGTGAGGTGATTATGTTGGCACTACCGATCTTCCCGGGCCGTCGCCAGCCAAGTATTGTAGGCG
>CAZVVH010000113.1:0-6992 GCA_964630475.1 uncultured Oscillospiraceae bacterium
GGTTCCAGCCGGTCTCGCAGCCGTGGGAGGAAAACATGCAGTCCGCAGTCTGTCCATCCTCAGCCACCTCGATCAGCGGGGAGACCATGTCATGCAGGTAGAGCCGGCCGGCCAAATCCTCCTCGGCGTTGGTCATGCGCTTGATAAAGTGGCGCTCCACGCCCTCCCACTCGTCATAAATATCGCCGTTGAAAATCAGGCGGGTGCCGGGGGTATGGCGGCAATACAGCCCGGCGGTTTTGACCTGATCGCTGGCCACATGATAGGCGGCATACCTGCCCATCACGTTTTGGATGGCGTTGACCGCCTCCATGCGCTCAATCCGCCGGTTCTGGTCGGCAATCAGCTTTGCCTGCGCCTCAACCAGCGACTTCAGTTCTGCTACTTCGTTTACCATTTTATCAAACTCCTATGCTCGCTTATGGGTTGGGACCATCAATTTGCGTATTCGGTGACATCAAAGCCCAGGTACTCACTGATGGCGTCCAGGACCACTTCCTGGGCCTCGCTGGAGCCAAGGTTTGCGGAGGATGCGCGCACGCTGGTGACAGAGCCGCCGTACAGGCGCTGGACCAGCTCCTGGGCGGCTGCATCGTCCAGGTTAGCAGTGGTCTTGCTCACGTCCACCACCTGGCTCTCGCCCTCTTCATAGCACTGCGCGGAGAAGGTCAGGGTGGCTTCAGCAGCCTCTTCCAGAACGGCCTGGGCCTCGGGGCTGAGGGACTGCCAGGTGTCCAGGTTGACGCAGATCAGCTGGCCGGAGTTGCAGACACCGGTGTACAGAACATAGGGCGCCACTTCGTACAGGCTCTGGGTCACGTAAGCCGCGGCGGCAAAGATGACGCCGTCATACACGCCGCGGGAAATGGCATCATACATTTCAGGGGGAACAGCCTCCACCGTGGGGACGCCCAGGGCATTATAAACGTCCATATTCACCGGCGTACCCATGGTCTGGTTGGCCAGATCCGCCAACTCATTGACGGGCTTGGAGCTTGCGATGATGGAGCTTCCGGAAACCGTTGCGCCAAGGATTCTCATATTCCGATTCTGAGCGGCCTGCTCCTCGATCAGCGCGCCGGTCTCCTCGTTTTCATACAGCAGATAATTCATCAGCTTGCCGGGATCCTCCATGCCATTGTTGGAGCAAACACCGTAGGCCAGGGGAACCGTGGACATCAAATAGGCGGGAACCGTCAGGCACAGGTCAATGGAGCCATCCTGCAGGTAGTCGAACTCTTCGGATGCGGAGCAAAGGGTGCCGCCGTCATAGAGATCAAAGGTGATGGCGCCGCCGCTGGCCTCGGTCACAGCGTCCAGGAAATAGGTGACGATCTGGCCGCCGGTCTCCGTGGGGGTAAAGGAGCTTGCAACCTTCAAGGTGACAGGCTCAAGTTCCGCAGGCTGGGTCTCCTCCCCGGCAGGCTCGCTGGCGGCAGGGGTTTCAGCGGCAGGAGGGTTGGAAGCCGGGGTCTGAGAGGTATCGGAGCCTCCTCCGCAGCCGGTCAATCCCAAGGAAAGGGATGCGATTAAGGACAGGCACAGCATCAGTGATACAAATTTTTTCATAGTGATCCTCCTTACAGTTTATGTACTATATACCTACCCGTTGGGGCAGCGTACTCGGTTAATACCCCATGAGGCGGGGCAGCCACAGAATCAGCTGGGGCGCCAGGGCAATGAGCAGGACAAGGATAATGTCCATCAGGAAGTAGGGCATAACGCCCTTGAAAATCAGGCCGGTGGATTCGTTCAGCGCATTGGCCACGTTAAACACGCCCACGCCAATGGGGGGACTCAGACTGGCCAGCTCCATCACAAACACCAGCACGATTACCAGCACCAGCTCGTGATAGCCCAGGCCGTGGAGCAGGGGAAATACGATGGGCACAGTGATGATAATAATGGACAGGCAGTCCATAAAGCACCCGCAGAACAGATAGAACACCAGCACGATGCAGAAGATCAGGAAGGGGTGCACATGCAGATTGGCGATCACATTGGTCAGGGCGCTTGCAAGCCCGGTCATAGTGATAAAGCGGCTGAAAAACTGCCCTGCGATCATAATCATGTAAATGCCCGCGAAGCCCTGAACGCCCTCCCAGGCGGCGCTGAGCACCTTCTTCATAGGCATCCGCTTGGCAATGGCATAGACAAAGATTGCCACACAGGCAATGGCTCCGCCCACCGTTGCGGGGAACCAGCCCAAAAAGCTTCCGCCGACGATCAGTGCAAAGAGAGCGGCAATGGGAAGAAGCAGCTTCAGAGAGCTGAACTTTTCCCGTGCGGTGACTTTGGTGTCCTTTTTGGTTACCACCGGCATTTTTTCCGGGTGCAGGGTGCCGATCAGCTTCAACGTCAGCGTCATCATCACGGCGAACAGAATTCCGGTGCTAATGCCGGTGACCAGGGCGGCGCCCACAGAGACGTTGGTCAGCAGGCAGAAGGAGATAATGGGAATGCTGGGCGGAATCAAAACCGACATGGAGCCGGCCGCCGTGATGGTACCCAAGCACAGGGAGCGGTCATAATTGGCCTTTTCTAACTCCGGCATGGCAATCTTGGAAAAGACGATGTTTCCCGCCGCTGAAATGCCCGAGCAGGCGCCAAAAATCATATTCGCGTAAATCACGGTATACAGCAGGCCGCCCTTCAGCTTGCCCAGCCAAACCTTTGCGGCCCGGAAGGTTCCCTCCGCAATTCCCGTGGCCCCGGCCAGGGAGCCTACGATCATAAACAGCGGAATGACTGCAAAGCTATAAGACTTACTCAGTTCAAAGATGGCATTGGTAAACTGGGAACAGGTCATGTTAAAGCCGGCCACAATCATAAATCCCACAAAGGTGCTGCCCATCATGGCAACGCAGATGGGTACACCAAGCAGAATCGCCACCGTCATCACGACAAAGACCACAATGCCAACAATGGCAGTTCCAGACATCTATCGTCACGCCTCCTTCTCTTCATGTTTCGGATGGTTTTCCGCGGCAATGAGCCGCAGAATGGACCACAGGAATGCCAGCACCAAAAAGATGGTCCCAATGATATACAGCAACACAAAGGGCCACAGGGCAAAGGCCCTGGCTGAGGACGAACTCATCTCCCGGTTCTTCATAAACTTCAGCAGGAGATAATAGCCCCGGTACGCCGCGAAGGAATACACCCCGGCGCCCACCAGGCAGGAAAAATAAGAGATTGCCCGCTTAAACCAATGGGGCAAATGGTTCATCAAAAAGTCCACATTGGTCAGTCCCCGGGTTAGCTGGACGTTGGGAACGGAAAAATATACGATGGGAACAAGCAGGTATTCGATCAACTCATATTGGTTGGGAATGGTGTAGGTAAACAGCTTGTTTGTAAAGACGTTGACAAACGCCAACAGGCAGACCACCAACAGGCACGCCGTTGAAATATAGGACACATAGCGTGAGCCTCGGTCCACAATGCGGTCCGCTGCCGGCATCCATTTAAATCTGTATTTAGGCATAAACAGCTCCCTCCGTTTGTCTGTGTGGTGTTATTTCCCCCAAAGCGCCCGGGTGTCTACGTGCCAATCCAAATCGTCCTCGTCCTTAACCCCTTCAAAATCATAGGTCTCAAAGGGCTCCGGCAATCCCGGCCGCAGATTGTGTACGTCACACTCCGGGGTATCCAGCCTGAGGGGCAGGTATTTGGTCTTGACCCGGCGGTTGGGCATGCAGTCAGCCGGGGTGTTCTTGCTGAGGAATTCAGGCGCGTTGCCAATCAGGTCATAGCAGGGTTCCTCCACCCAGCCCTTACCCTCGTAGGGGGTGTTCATGCATTGGTGGAACTCCAGCCGGTAAATACGCCAGACTCCATCCTCCTTCAGGAAGTCAAACCGGTATTTGCCCCAGGACCACAGCGCCTTCAGGCTTCCGTCCAGGTTCCAGCCGGTTTCCGCACCATGGGTGGAGACAACGCACTTGGCGCTAAGCCCATCCTGGGCCACCTCGATCAGAGGAGACACCACATCGTGCCAATACAGACGCCCGCAGAGGTCCTCCTCGGCGTTGGCCATTCTGCGGAGGAAGTGGCGCTCCACGCCCTCCCATTCGTCAAAGATGGCGCCGTTAAAAATCAGGCGGGTGCCGGGGGTGTGATGGCAGAACAGCTCGCAGGTCTCCCGCTGCATACTGGCTGTATGATAGTTCACGTAACGGGCCATGACGTTTTCAATCTCTCTGGCCGCCTCCACGCGGGCGATCCGCCGCTTCTGCTCCTCGTTCTCCGCCTTTAACAGGTCAAGCTCCTGCTGCTGAAGGGCAATCAAATGTTCCAGTTCTTCCGGGGTAATCTTGCTCATAAGTACACTTCCTTTGATTAATACTCATTCTTGATTAAGCTTTTGAAAGAAAAACGTAACGCGCATCGCGCTATAAAGCGGTTTTTAGTCGCTTAATCTGGTTGAATGGTTTTGGGGTCCAAGTGGAACAGCGCCAGGGCATTCCGCCAGCAGACGGCGTCCCGTTCCTCCTCGGTCAGGCTGCTCTCCTCCAGGAACCGGAGGCTGTCCTCCATGGAAGAAAAGGGATAGTCGCAGGCGAATATCACTTTATCCGGCCCAAGGGTGTCTATGGTGCACCGGATGGCCTCTTTGGAAAAGGCGCCGCTGGTGGTGACATAGAGGTTTCGCTTTAAGTAGTGGGATGGCAGCCGCGCCATAGGCGCTCCTCCGGTCAGGCTGGCCCCTTCGTCCAGTCTCTGGGCAAAGAAGGGAAGTCCCTCTCCCAGATGGCCCAGGATCAGCTTCAGCTCGGGAAACCGGTCGAACACACCGCCGAATATGATGCGCAGTACATGAGTTGCACATTCAATGGCCCAGTTCCAAGTGGGACCCAGGAGCCAGGGGACGGTTTCATAGGCGGACACCTGGCTTTTGGGCGGATTCCACACATGGATATACAGGGGCACATCCAGCTCCTGCAGCTTTGCCCAGAGCACATCAAAGACGGGATCGTCCAGCTGGCGGCCGTTCAGGTTATTCGCAACCATGGCGCCCACAAAGCACCCGGTCTGAATCGCCCGCTCCAGAGCCGCCGCAGCCTCCTCCGGGGACTGCATCGGCAAGGAGGCAAAGCCTCGAAAGCGGGCCGGATCCCGATTGACAAGCTCCATGGTTTGCCGGTTATACCGCTCCGCTACAATCTGCTCCTCAAAGGGGTCCAGGATGGCCTGGGCCGCCGGGGGCTGGGGAGAAATGATTTGCATGGAAATGCCGTTCCGCGCCATGGCCGGTATCCGGTGCTCCTGAAACGGTGCGCGGACAAATTGATTGCGGTCCGCCTCCACCTCCGGAGAGAGAACACTTTCATATCCCATCTCCCGTTCCCATCGCTTCAGGTTTTCTCCCATCTCCACGGTGGCATAGTGCTCTTCCGCAGCGATAATCATCCTCATCATCCCATCTGCATTTTGCCTAATTTTTATCTTCTTTCGCCCTTTTTCGAGTCAATTATACCAAGGCCCCGAGAGAAAGAGAAATAGTTTCTTCCTATAAACGGATGGTCCCATCATAGGGGCCGGCACAGCCCCGAAGAATAAAAAAGATCCCCTACGCCACCTTCCGTGGCATAGGGAACCACCATTTCCTTATTTTACAGTCCGGCTCGCCCGCAGCGGCCCGGCCATTCCTTCTTCATTTCTTCCTTCATCTGCCGGATCAGACGCAGAATACACTCGTTCTGCGCCGCCGTTTTCCAAATGGCCACCAAATAGATTATTGCCTCCTTGCAGCCCAGGGAAAAGTGCTGTAGGTGGGGATCCTGAAAGCTCACCGCTGCATGGGCCGGCAAAATGGCTGAGCCAAAATCCCCGGAACCAATCATCACTTCAATGGCCTCAATATCGTCCATAAAATAGATCTTAGGGGACACATCCAGTTCCGCAAAGATCTGAACAATCTGCTGCACCCCGGCCTTATCCCTTCCGTGATAGAACACCGGCCGGTGGCGCAGGATTTTAATCACGCTCTCCCGGGTGTCCGGCATCAGGGTTTCGTTCCAGGTATAGAGCTGTAGCTCCTGCTGGGAGAGGGCAACGCTGGTGTATTTGTCGCTGAGCGGCTGGCCGGACTGGATCTGAAATACAATGTCATAGGTTTGGTTCAACTCCGACAGCAGGTTTTCCTCCTTCTGTAACCCAAACAGAAATTGGAACCATTTATCCTCATCCCGCAGCTTGCGCACCGATCTGGTCAGGCAGCTGATAAATTGCCGATCCCTGGCCAGCGTATTAGGGCAGATTACCGCCAGCTTGTGTTCCTCCATCGGCTTATCGGGAATCAGGCTTCTCACGGTGTCCTGCATCCGGGTGGCCCTTGCCAGAATCTCCTTGGCCTGGGGTACAAGAAGCTTGGCCTCCGGGGTCAACGCCACCGAGCCGTGTTCCCTGGTAAACAGGGTGATCCCCAATTCCGCTTCCAAGGCCGAAATCTGCTGGCTGAGGGTTGGCTGCGCGATGTATAAGCTGTTTGCAGCTCTGGTGAAATTCAGCACATCCGCAACCGCAACAAAGTATTTAAGCTGTCGTAATTCCATTTTGCCTCCGTTTACAAAGCGTCGTCTGATTGCCTTCCCTCACTGTTCTTTTATCATAACATAGAACCTCCCCGCTTTCAAGCGCCAGATTTGTGCAACCTCCACAACGCGGGGCGGGGTAAACATCTCTATTCCGACAAAAGGAAACCGCAGCTCCCTTCGCCTCTGCCCCCAGAGTATCAATGACCCGCCCCATAAGAAAAAGCTCTGAAACCGGGACAGGGAATTCAAGCAAAAACAGGGACTGGCGCCGTTTGCACTTCGCCAGTCCTTTGAAATCAAAATATCTTGCATGGGGCGTCCGCTGCACTCAGGGCAGTTTGCAGAGCGGCGCCAGCCATTTTGCGGGAGCCGATTTATTCGTCCTTCTTGTCGCAAAGCCTCTGTCACGAATTCCTTGGGTTTTTGGTTTACCGCTCTTCCCGGAAGTAGCTC
>CAZVVH010000114.1:0-6956 GCA_964630475.1 uncultured Oscillospiraceae bacterium
GATATGTATTTGAAGCTGCTGGAGGAAGCGGTGCTGGAGGAGCGGGGCGAGACCAGGGCCAAGGCCCGGGAGTGTACCGCCGATCTGACTGTCACGGCAAACATCCCCGAATTCTATGTCAGCTCCGTGGAGCAGCGGATGGACCTGTACCGCCGCATTGCCCGGATTCGCAGCGAGGAGGACGCCGACGACCTGACCGATGAGCTGGTGGACCGCTACGGTGATCCGCCCAGAAGCGTCAACAACCTGATCACCGTGGCCCTGCTGCGGGCGGTGGCTCTGGAGTGCGGCGTGGTGGAGATGGTGCAGAAGGGGAGCACGCTGCACCTGACTTTGGACCAGGTGCATGTGGAGGCGGTGATGGCTCTGGGGGCACGGAAGGAGTATAAAAACCGGGTGGCCTTCGCCTCGGGAGACCAGCCTGCCCTGACCATCCGCCTGACCGGCCGGGAGGATATCCTGCGCTATACCCAAATGTTTTTGCGGGACTATCGGGAAAAAATCCGGGAAACGGAGGAAAATAGGGGCGCTTGAGTGAAAAATGTAATAATTTTCGGGATTTAGTGGGAAGAATTTGTTGTAAATTGAAAGATGACGTGCTATAATCAAAGAACCGTTTGGCTTTGTAAGCCTTTTGAAACGCGCGGTCAGAAAGGATTTTGAGCGCGAAAAATGTCTAAATGAAAATTGGAGGTTCAAAATGAATAACCTGAAGCGAATTCTGGCGGCCGGCGTGTCCGCTGCCCTGCTGCTTTCCAGTCTGGCTGGCTGCTCCACAGGCGGGACAGAGTCGGAGGAGGGCAGCGGCGTAATAGATGCCTGTATGGAAATTTACGGCTTGCCCGGCGATACGGTGGCCGCCACCGTCAACGGGGAGGATCTGCTACTCAGCGAGGTTTCCTATTGGCTGAGCTATGACGCCAATATGCTGGGGGCCTATTACTATGGCAGCCTGGATGCCATTGGCTGGGACGATACCTATGACGAGGAGCAGACCGTTGCCGATTTCACCAAGAGTGATGCGCTGAACATCGCCGTCAATTACATGGTCCTGGAGCAGAAGGCCAAGGAGATCGGGGTTGAGCTGACCGGGGATCAGGTGGCCGCCGTGGATGAGACGATGAGCAGCTATGTGACCTCCTTTGGCCAGACCATGTGGGATGCCGCCGTGGCCGATGGCACCGTGGTGGAGGATGACTATGACGAGGACGCCAAGGCCGCCTGGATTCAGGAGAACGGTGAGGCCGATTTGATCAACGAGGTTGCCGTTTACGGCACCACCACCGACTATCTGCGCTATATGGCGGAGATCTATCAGCTCTATGCCGGGATTCAGGACTATTATTTCCCTGCTGACGCTGTGACCGATGAGGTCATGGCCCAGTATGTGGAAGATAACTTGTATTATGCCGCCAAGAGCGTCCTGTTTATGAACTCCACTGACGCGGAGGGCAACACGGTTGCCTACTCCAATATGGACGATGACCAGAAGGCCGCGCTGAAGGCCGAGGCCCAGGCCGCCCTGGATGAGATCTTGGCTTCCGATGATCCCGAGGCCGCCCTCGAGGGGTATCAGGAAAGCCGCAGCGACGATACCGGCTCCAACGTGGCCGGTTCCTCCTACACCTTTATGGACGGCGACATGGTTGAGGAGTACACCGCTGCGATTGCCGCCCTGGGGGAGGGGGAAATCGGCGCCGAGCTGGTGGAGAGCGACAACTATGGCTACTTCATCGTCATGCGCCTGCCCGTGGACTATGACTCCGTCCCCGTTTATTATTCCAGTTACAGCTATACCCTGAAGGATCTGTATGTCTCCGAAGCCTTTGGCAATATGATTACCGAGTGGAATTCCTCCGCCGAGGTGGTCACTGCCGACGCCTATGCCAACATCGACATGGCCACCGCCATCACGAACCTGATCGCCCTGGGCGAAAAGCTATATCCCTCTGAGACGGAGACTCCGGAGGAAACCGGCGCCGCTGAAACCCTTGCGGTTACGGAGACGCCTGCCGCTGAATAAAGAGCCTCGCAGAGTTCCTTCCGCTTGCTGACGGAAACAGGTCAAATGATAAAGACTCCAAGGCCACGTGCCTTGGAGTCTTTGAGCTTGTCGGGTTTCTCGGCAAGCTCAATCCCGCGGCATCGCCGCAGGATTTTTGCGTGTAAATGGAGCCGTTGACCCTCCAATCGGAAATTACCCAGAGCCTGTCCTGGGTTCCCGGCTCAGAGCGGATTGCCTGGCCGGCAGGATCAAAGCTCCTCACAGGAGAGAATTTCCCGGGTGATCTGATAGTCATGGCGGCTCAGGGGGTGGTCCTCATATTCCGCTTCCCCCACCTGGTTGTCGTAAGGATCCGCCCGGAGGAAGCGGCGAGGGGGATCGAATTCCTGCTGGAAATCCCGGTTGGAGACCATGCGCCAAGGCTCCAGGTTGCCGAAATAGAAGTTCCACTGGTCCAGATTTCCCTCCCGGTAGGCAGAGCCGCCGAAGGAGCCGTCCGCATACAGCCAGCCGTAGGGGGCAATATAGAACATGGCCCAGTCGTGATTTCCAATTCCGCTGGGCGGGGTGTACCAGCCGGCCTGCCAACGGGCGGGGATTCCCGCGCAGCGGCAGAGGGTGATAAAAAGCAGGGCGTGCATGCCGCAGTCTCCCCGCATACCCGCGCCGAAATATTCGGGGATGCAGGTTTTGGTGAAGTAGGGCGGCACATAGCGGTAGCAGGCCTGGGTGGTTACATAGTCATAGAACCTGCGGGCGACAAGCAGCGGATTGGTCTCCTCCCCTTTCAGTTCCGCGGCCAGGGCGCGGATGTAGGGGGTAAACCGGATATGGGGCGGAAGCTCCCCGGTGTAAAAGTCCGGCTGCTCCGGGGAGACCTCCTCCGGCCTGGCCGCCACATAGGGGGCCTTGATTTCATAGGTGAATTCCGTGGTGAAGGCCATGCCGGGCTGATAAATCTCCTCAAAGAAGGCGGTGCGCTGCCCTGCGTCCTCCGGCGCCAGGCGCTTAGCGGCAGGGGCGGTTTGGATCTGGCCGGGGACGCATTGGCTGTCCCGGTTGGGCAGGGGCATGTGGACCCGGATCCGCTTTCCCGGCTCCTGAGCCTCCGGGGCGATGGTCAGAGTGGCCCGGACCCGGTAGCGCAGGTGCAGCCCGCCCTGTTTCTTCATTCTGGCAATGGTGTCGGAAAGAGCCTGGGAGTGGGCGGCGCTGGCGGCCAGAGCGGCCTTGTCGGTTCTGCGGGGTTTCAGCTCCACCCGGGTTTTGAGCAGGTTGTCGCAGCAGTTGTCCTTATAGCGAACCTGGCCGTCGATGTAAACCCAATCCAGGGTGCCGTCGTCCCGGTACTCCTCCAGCTCCTGCCAGGTGAAATCGGTGAGGGCGGCGCTGAGGGTACGGAATACCTCCTCCTCGCTGAGGGGATAGGAGTGGGGCAGCTCCCGGATAATCCCCTTTTCAAAGTCCAGGCGCGGCTTTAAAGCGTTTGGCACCTTGGGGTCGGCCAGCCAGCGGTCAATGAGACGGGCGGCCCGGGCCAGGTCCCCTGCGGCCTCCAGCCGGGCGAAGTGCTCCGGCAGCGGATAGGATAAATAGGATAGATCGGTAAACATGGGGATACCTCCTGTGTATTTGTTGGCGCATAAGAAGAGTTTACCATGGCCGGGAGACACAGGCAAGGGAGAAACTGGCAGGTCGGGAAAAAATGCTTTTTTGTCGGGGAACGTTGCATTTTTGCCGGGGGTGTGATATCGTTTATACACATCGTAAAAATTTCTGCTCAAGAATGAAAAAGGAGAACTACATGATTTATTTTGTTGTGGCCGCGCTGCTGGTGGTGCTGGATCAGGTGGTCAAGTATCTGGTTCGCACAGGGATTCCGCTGGGCGAAAGCGTGCCCCTGATTCCCCACATCATTGAGCTGACTTATATCAAAAATACCGGCGCAGCCTTTTCCAGCTTTTCCAATTCCACCTTTCTGCTGGGTCTGGTGTCCGCCGCGGTGTCAGTGGTTTTGGCGGTTGTCCTGGCGAAGAAGGTGGTGCGCCATCCCTTTGGCCGGTGGCCGGTGGCTTTGACTCTGGCGGGGGCCGTGGGCAATATGATTGACCGGTTTCTGATGGGCTACGTCACGGATATGTTCCGCACCCTGTTTATCAACTTTGCCGTGTTCAACGTAGCGGATATCTGCGTGGTGGTGGGGGTCATCGCCTTGGTGCTCTATGTGCTGCTGGGCTGGGAGAAGTACGAGGGCAGGAAGGACGAAAAGAAGGACGAGCCAAAGGAGGGGGCATGACGGAACTGATTTTGAAGGCGGAGGCTTCCGGCCTCCGCCTTGACAGCTTTCTCAGCGAACGGGCGGAGGGGCTGACCCGCTCCGCTGTGCAGAAGCTGATGGAGGGCGGACATGTGCGCCTGAACGGCAGACCGGTGAAGAAAAACGGGAAAACGGTGGCGGGGGCGGAGTATGTGCTGACCCTGCCCGACCCGGAGCCGGTGGATGTGGTCCCACAGAACATTCCGCTGGACGTGGTCTATGAGGACAGCGATGTGATCGTAATCAACAAGCCGGTGGGCATGGTGGTCCACCCGGCCCCCGGCCATCTGGACGGGACCCTGGTAAATGCCCTGCTCTACCATTGCGGGGAATCCCTCTCAGGCATCAACGGGGAGATCCGGCCGGGGATTGTCCACCGCATTGACCGGGACACCAGCGGCCTTATCATCGCCGCCAAGAACGACGCCGCCCACCTGGCCCTGGCGGAACAGCTAAAGGACCATTCCCTGGCCCGGACCTATGAGGCCATTGTGGTGGGGAATCTGAAGGAGGATGCCGGCACAGTAAACGCACCCATTGGCCGCCATCCCACAGATCGGAAAAAGATGTGCGTCAATGAGAAAAACGGCCGTCCCGCTGTCACCCACTGGGAGGTTATCGCCCGGTATCCGGGCTGTTCCCATGTCCGCTGCAAGCTGGAGACCGGTCGCACCCACCAGATCCGGGTTCATATGGCCTTCATCGGCCATCCCCTGCTGGGGGACCTGGTCTATGGGGCGAAAAAGCCCTATCCCGGCCTGGCGGGCCAGTGCCTCCACGCCCGGGAGCTGACCTTCGCCCACCCTGCCACAGGGGAACGGGTGACGGTGTCCTGTCCCTTGCCGGACTGGTTCCAGGCGGTGCTGGACAAGCTGGAGCGCATGGGCCGCCGGTAAGGAGGACAAGATGGGAAAATTTGACGGTGTTCTGCTTCTTTCTGATTATGACGATACCCTGATCGGCCATGACCTGACCATCCCGCCCCGAAACCTCCGCGCTCTGGGGCACTTTATGGCGGAGGGGGGGACCTTCTCTGTGGCCACCGGCCGGGGCTATCAGACCTTCCTCCCCCTGTGGAAAGGGGTGCCCATGAACGGTCCCACGGTGATCTCCAATGGGGCAGCCATTTACGACTATCCCCGGGGCCGCTGGATTTTCGCCCGGCTCCTCTGCCCGGAAACCGCCGCCCGGCTGGAACAGCTGACGGAGAAGTTCCCGGCGCTGGCCTTTGAGGTCTATTCCAAGGAGAGGATCTATGTCTGGAATTTCAATCCCTTTGTCCGCCAGCACCAGCGGCGGGTGAAGGCGGAAATGACCCCCTGCGCCATTGGGGATATGGCGGGGGGCTGGCTGAAGGTCCTCCTTCAGGGGGAGCGTCCTCTGCTGGAGCAGGTGCGGGCTTATATCCGTGCCCGCTGGCCGGAGGACTATGAGGTGATCTTCTCCGGACCGTATTTGTTGGAGATGACCGGAACCGGCTGCAACAAGGGGGCGGCGGCTCTGCGCCTGGCGGAACGGCTGGGAATTGCCCGGGAAAGCCTGTACTGCATCGGGGACAACCAGAACGACCTTTCCATGCTGAACGTGTCCGCGATCCCCTTGGCTCCCGCCAATTGTGTCCAGGAATTGAAGGACTGGGGAGCCAGGGTGCTGTGCTCCTGCGATAAGGGGTGCGTGGCCGACGCGGTGGAGCTTTTAGAGACCCTGTACTAATCCTGCTTCTGCCTCATGCAGTTTTTGACGCACCTTCGGCGGGATCGAAAGCTTGAACGCTTTTGCGCAAGAACGAGGATAAAATGCCCCCTGCGGCAATGCCGCAGGGGGTTGAGCTTGTCGAAAAACTCGACAAGCTCTCTCGAAAATGCAAGCATTTTCTCGAACTTAGGCAGCTCGTGCCACCCAAAGGTGGCCACTCGCTGCGGCACACCCTGCTGCAGCGCACGCGCTTCGCGCGCACGTTTGCAGGCTGAGAAGTAACGAATCCAAGGCACATGTCCTTGGATTCGTTATAATTTGACTTGTTTCCGTCAGCAAGCTGACGGAACTCTGCGAGGCTCTTGCATATCAAATTTTTAAAAATGCCTTTTTCTACAGCCTGTGCCCCCTGCGGCATTGCCGCAGGGGGTTGTTTGTAGAGGATCAGATCCCTTTACTTGATGGCCTTGGTGTCCACTTCTTCCTTGAGCAGGGTCTCGAATTCCTCATAGCTCATGGCGCCCAGGTCCGTGCCGGTGCGGTGGCGGATGGAGACGGTCTGGTTCTCCACATCCTTGTCGCCCACGATAATCATATAGGGGATCTTGTTCTTCTGGGCCTCCCGAATCTTGTAACCCAGCTTCTCGGAGCGGTGATCCACCTCCACCCGGTAGCCGGCGGCGTCCAGCTTGGCGGAGACCTGATCGGCGTACTCGGCGGCCCGGTCGGTAACGGGGAGGATCTTCACCTGGACAGGAGAGAGCCAGGTGGGGAAGGCGCCGGCGAAATGCTCGGTAATGACGCCGATGAAGCGCTCGATAGAGCCTAGAACCACCCGGTGGATCATAACGGGACGATGCTTCTCGCCATCGGGGCCGGTGTATTCCAGCTCAAAGCGCTCGGGCATCTGCATATCCAGCTGGATGGTGCCGCACTGCC
>CAZVVH010000115.1:0-6934 GCA_964630475.1 uncultured Oscillospiraceae bacterium
CCAGGCGATGGCTTCATGCTTAAAGTAGTCGCCGAACGAGAAGTTGCCCAGCATTTCGAAATAGGTGCCGTGGCGGGCGGTCTTGCCGATGTTCTCAATATCGCCGGTGCGGATACACTTCTGGCAGGTGGTCACCCGATGGCGGGGAGGCTCCTCTTCACCGGTGAAATAGGGCTTCATGGGGGACATGCCTGCGTTGATAAGGAGCAGGGATGCGTCATTCTGGGGAATCAGGGAAAAGCTGGGGAGACGAAGATGGCCCTTGGTTTCAAAAAACCGCAGGTACATCTCACGCAGTTCGTTTACGCCGAACTTCTTCATGGGAATTACCTCCAAACATAAAATATACAATCAAAATCAGGGCATAAAAAAAGCCCCCGCCCCTTATAGGGACGAAAGCAGACTTTCGCGGTACCACCCTAATTATCCGGGCCTGGCCCGGCATCTCAGATCATCCGATAACGGGGATGGGGCGTCCCGGTCCTCCCGGGCTGCACAGGGCTGGCTTTTGGCGGATCCAGGCGGGAGCTTGCACCATCCTCCCTCTCTGATGGCCCAGACACCCGACAATGGGGCCTTGTATCGCTTTTAACTAGGATATTTTAACATAAATGTGGGATTTGTCAACCACCTAGCGGGGAAATTTTTGATCAAAGCCTGCAAAACCGCGCATAGCACAGGAAGGTTGGTGCATTCAGAAGGCTGTCGAAGGCTCTTTGGGAACAGCCTCAGTGGGGCTGGCCCCATAGTACCACCCCCATCAATAACAGCAA
This sequence comes from uncultured Oscillospiraceae bacterium, assembly GCA_964630475.1. Lineage (GTDB taxonomy): Bacteria > Bacillota > Clostridia > Oscillospirales > Oscillospiraceae > JAJQBJ01. Next base: position 774 of record CAZVVH010000115.1, read on the forward strand.
GCGCTAGCTGCGTCGTGACCAGCCTGGCCTCCCTGTTCCTTGCCAACACCGCCTTGCTGGCCACCTATATTCCTATTATTGACAGCGTATGCACCTGCTCCAAGACCATGAAGCGCCGAAACCACTGCCCAAATTACCATGACCCAGGTTGCTGGCTATGAGTTTTCGGATTATCTCAGATACGGTTGGCTGTTGTCTCTGATTGGATATGCCGGAATTTTGGTTTTTGTTCCGCTGTTTTTCCCGCTGGTATAAGGCTGCTTAAATCATCCTCGCAAGGGTTCCCCGGAAACTTCTCCCAAACCCAGGCTCTCTGTTGACAAGCCAAGGGGTTTCTGCGTACAATAGGAGCATGAGAACAACAGTTCATTTTTCTCTTCCGGAGGGCAGCACTATGAGAGACAACATCTTTAAGATCATCCACAAAGCCTGCGACATTCTGGAACTGCTGGTGGCGGTATTGGTGGCTGCCGGCTTGATCTGCTCCCTGATCCTCTACCTCCCCTTTGGCCTGGAGCTGCTGCTGGAGAGCGGGGACACCTCGGAGTTTTTGATTTTCCTGGAGGATATGTTTAATCTGGTGGTGGGCATCGAGTTTATCAAAATGCTCTGCCGCCCCAGCGCCGACAATGTGATTGAAGTGTTGATCTTCCTGACCGCCCGGCACATGATCGTGGGCGGAAATTCGTCGCTGGACATTTTCCTTTCGGTGCTCAGTGTGGCCCTGCTCTACGGGGTACGCTACGGCCTGCGTCTGATGAAGCGCAGCGCTGGGAAGGGAGGAAACACAGCGCAGACCGAGGTTGATGAGTAAAGCTGTAAAAGGGTCTGCCACAGAACACAAGCACTGCGGCAGACCCTTTTTTAAATCAACGATAAAATTCAGCTCAGCCAAAATACCGCGCAAGCACGACCGCAGCTTCCTATCTCTGATCCCGCTATTTTAATCTTATTTGAAATAACGATCAAGAAGCCCCTTCAGCGCCCTGCCATGGCGGGCTTCATCACGAGCCATCTCATGGACGGTGTCGTGGATGGCATCCAGGCCGTTCTTCTTGGCACAGACAGCCAGGTCAACCTTGCCCTGAGTGGCGCCGAACTCACAGTCCACACGCCAAGCCAGATTTGCCTTGGTGTCGGCCTTCATGTTAGGCTCCAGCTCCTCGCCCAGCAGCTCTGCGAACTTGGCGGCATGCTCCGCTTCCTCGTAGGCTGCCTTCTCCCAGTACAGGCCGATCTCAGGATAGCCCTCGCGATGAGCGATGCGGGCCATGCACAGGTACATACCAACCTCGGAGCACTCAGCAGTGAAGTTGGCCTTCAGCTGCTCCAGAATATAGGCCTTGTCCCCGGCGCTGATGCTGTCGTTGCCCTTAACGGTCTTGGCATAGATGCCGTACTCATGCTCAGCAGCCAGAGTCACTTCCCCGGACAGTTCCTTGAACTGGGAGGCGGGAACGTGGCAGACGGGGCACTCAGCGGGAGGATTCTCCCCCTCGGCAATGTAGCCGCAGACGGTGCAGACCCATTTCTTCCCGCTGCCCGCAGAGGGAGCAGCAGGGGCAACCTCGGCCTTGGGGGCGGCAGGGGTGGAAGCCTCTTCAAAGTATTCAAAGTCCTCCGGTCCATGCTTGCAGATGGGGCAGATATAATCCTCGGGCATAGTCTCCCCCTCATAGATATAGCCGCAGACGGAGCATCTCCAGCCCTTCTTGACGGTCGGAGGCTTCAATGACGACTTCTTGATGGTGGACTGATAGTAGCCATAAGTGCAGGAGGGAACGGAGGACAGCACCTCGGCGTCCTCAAGCTCGCCGATAAAAAGGGTGTGGCTGCCCAAATCATGGGACTCAACCACCCTCAGGGACAGGAAAGCATTGGCCCCCTTGGTCAGGTAGTACAGGCCATTTTCGCTGCGCGCCACATCGGGGAAGTCCTGGAACTTGTCCGCCGTGCGGCCTGACTGCATGCCGAACCGCTGGAACAGGGAGAACTCCGCCTCGGTTGTGAGGGCGGAAAGATTGAACCGGCCTGTCTCCGCCAGGATCTCGTTGGTCAGATTCGCCTTAATCACCGCAATGGAAATTCTGGTGGGATTATTTGCCACCTGAACAGCGGTATTGATGATACAAGCATTGTCCCTGGTACCGTCATTGACAGACAGCAGATATACGCCATATGTCAGATTATATAACGCTTTTGTGTTCACACGCACACCTCATTCTGATATCGAATTCTCATTTTGACTGAAAAGACGCAGGCTCTCCGAAAAGGAGAGCCTCGCTTTTTTTCAGATACGAATTAACCAAAATAGCGATCAAGGAGACCCTTCAAAGCCTTACCATGGCGGGCTTCGTCACGAGCCATCTCATGGACGGTGTCGTGGATGGCATCCAGGCCGTTCTTCTTGGCACAGACAGCCAGGTCAACCTTGCCCTGAGTGGCGCCGAACTCACAGTCCACACGCCAAGCCAGATTTGCCTTGGTGTCGGCCTTCATGTTAGGCTCCAGCTCCTCGCCCAGCAGCTCTGCGAACTTGGCGGCATGCTCCGCTTCCTCGTAGGCTGCCTTCTCCCAGTACAGGCCGATCTCAGGATAGCCCTCGCGATGAGCGATGCGAGCCATGCACAGGTACATACCAACCTCGGAGCACTCGCCGGTGAAGTTGGCCTTCAGCTGCTCCAGGATATAAGCCTTGTCCTCGGCGCTGATGCTGTCGTTGTCCTTAACGGTCTTGGCATAGATGCCATACTCATGCTCAGCAGCCAGAGTCACTTCCCCGGCCATTTCCTTGAACTTGGAAGCGGGAACATGACAGACAGGGCACTCAGCAGGAGGATTCTCCCCCTCAGCAATATAACCGCAAACGGTGCAAACCCATTTCTTCATAATTATACCTCCTATAAATATCATTTGCAAAACAAAACTCTCTCGTAATCAAGAACAATTACTGTTAATAATATAGCTGATTCCCACCCTGTTGTCAACCTATTTTAGAAAAATTTCAGCGGCTTTTCCACGGCATCTCGTCATCCCGCCATTCACATTTCAACAAACTCTTTTGGTTCCACTCCATATTTTTCAATCAGTTTTGACAAAAGTTCAGAATTGCCCCAAGGACCCCTTGACAATCCAAACGCAATTTTATAAAATAACCCATAACCACTTGTTTAAAGTTTTAATATGTAAAAGGCAATGATTGGGAGAGTAATTCCGGGTTTTAGGCTCAGCGAGGAAACATTTGGTGCAAGTTTCTCCGGGACCCGCAACGAAGGTCGCCCATAAGCCGCTTCGCTGAACGTTCGAGTAGGCGGAGACGTCCACCCCACGTTACGGGTTCAAGTGCATGGATTTTTCCATGAATTTAGGTGGTACCACGGAGAACAGCTTCGTCCTATATAGGACGAGGCTTTTTGTTTATCCCGGGGGACAATAGGATTTCCCGAACCCGCCTGAACATAATCTGACCAAAGGAGGTCTTTCCCATGATGATGACTGCATCTCAGGTGCTGATGGAATGTCTGCTGGAACAGGGCGTTGACACGGTCTTTGGCTATCCCGGCGGAACCATTCTGAACATCTACGATGAATTTGAGCTTCACGGTTACAAAGACAAAATCAAGCACATCTTAACTGCACACGAACAGGGCGCATCCCACGCTGCTGACGGCTATGCCCGCTCCACCGGAAAGGTGGGTGTCTGCTTTGCAACATCCGGCCCCGGTGCCACCAATCTGGTCACCGGAATTGCCACGGCCTACATGGACTCCTCCCCCGTTGTATTTATCACCTGTAACGTGGGCGAGAACCTAATGGGCAAGGACGCCTTCCAGGAGGTTGACATCACCGGCATTACCATGCCCATCACCAAGTGCAACTTCCTGGTGAAGGACGCCGCTAAGCTGGCGGATATTATCCGTGAAGGGTTCGCAATCGCCCGTTCCGGCCGCCCTGGCCCCGTTCACATTGATATTCTGAAAAATGTCACCTCCACTATGGTGGATTATGAGCCTCTGCCCCTGTCCGAGCATCACAAGCACGGCCGCATTGCCACCATGCTGGCCCGCACTGAGCATGAGCTGCGCACCCCCGACCCCGACTCCGCTGACCTTGACAAGCTGCTGGAGATGATTGAAGGGGCCAAGCGCCCCCTGATCCTGGTGGGCGGCGGCGTGATCCGCTCCAAGGGAGCTGTGCCGGAGTTCCGCAAATTCTACAAGACCCTGCGCTGTCCGGTGACTTCCACCATTATGGGCGGCGGCGCCTGTCCCGGCAATGACCCCCAGTTCACCGGCATGGTCGGCATGCACGGCAATCACGCCTCCAACGTGGCCATCTCCGAGTGCGACCTGCTTATCGCCATTGGCTGCCGCTTCACCGACCGGGTGGCCACCGATCCCAAGACCTTTGCCAAGCAGGCCAAGATCGTCCACGTGGACATTGACCGGGCGGAGATCGACAAGAACGTCATCACCGATCACCACATCATCGGCGACGCCCGCCGGGTGCTGGAGCTTCTGAATGAAAAGCTCCCCGCCCATGACTACCCCGAATGGAACCAGCGGGTGTTCTCCCTGCGGGAGCCTGAGCTGCCCCACGACCCCAACAAGCTGGCCCCCAACGAGATTTTGGAATCCGTCACCAAGCTGACCAATGGTGAGGCCATTATTGCCACCGACGTGGGCCAGCATCAGATGTGGTCCTGCCAGTATTACCACTTTGATCGCCGCGGCCAGCTGCTGACCTCCGGCGGCTTCGGCACCATGGGCTTCGGCTACGGCGCGGCAATGGGCGCAAAGGTGGGCAACCCTGACCAGATTGTGGTCCACATGACCGGCGACGGCTGCTTCCGCATGAACTGCCATGAGATGTGCACCGCCGAGTATTACAACCTGCCCATCATCACCTGCATCTTTGACAACCGCACCCTGGGCATGGTCCGCCAGTGGCAGCATCTGATCTATGGCGAGCGCTATTCTCAGACCACCCTGGATCGCGGCCCGGACTTCGTGAAGCTGGCTGAGGCCTATGGCCTGAACGGCTATCGTGCCACCACACAGGCTGAGTTTGAGGAGTGCTTCAAGCAGGCGATGGCCTCCGGCAAGGCCTGCGTCATTGACTGCATCATCGACCAGGACGCCATGGTCCACCCCATGGTGAATGGCGGCACCCCGGTCAATCAGTTCCTGCTGGATTAAGGAGGGAGAAAAATGAGCGAGATTACCAGACACACCCTTTCCGTCCTGGTGGACAACGAGGCCGGCGTCCTTTCTCAGGTCTCCCGTCTGTTCTCCCGTAAGGGCTACAATATTGAATCTTTGGCTGTGGGCACCACGGATGAGCCGGATGTCTCCCGTATCACCATTGAAATCCTGGCGGACGACGCCCAGTGCCTGCAGATCTGCAACCAGCTGGGCAAGCTGTTCCCTGTCCACTCCATTAAGGAGCTGGCCCGGGACCGCAGCATCCGCCGGGAACTGGTGCTGATTAAGGTCAAGGCGGATTCCCGGGATGTTCGCAACGAGATCATTCAGATTGCCAACATTTTCCGCGCCTCCATCATTGATGTGGCCACCACCACCCTGACCATCGCCATGATCGGCGATGAGACCAAATCCTCTGCCATCCAGAATCTGCTGACCGAGTTTGGCATCCTGGAACTGGTTCGTACCGGCATGGTGGCCCTGGAACGCGGCCAGTTTACCATCAATGAGGCCACAAAGGAGAAGGGCGAATTTAACCTCGGTAAAAACCTGCAGTGATCTTCTGTGGGCTTTGATATAGGCATATCAAACTTTATAAAAAAGGAGATTTTTAAAATGGGCATTTATGACATGAATGCAAAGATGTACTACGAAAAGGACTGCGACCTGTCCGTTCTGGACGGCAAGCGCATTGCCATCGTAGGTTATGGCTCTCAGGGCCATGCGCATGCTCTGAATCTGCGGGATTCCGGCTGCGACGTCATCATCGGCCTGCGCCACGGCAAGTCCTGGGAAAAGGCTGAGGCTGACGGCTTTGAGGTTTTCACCGTTGCCGAGGCTGCCAAGCAGGCTGACATTGTGATGATGCTGGTCAACGACGAGCGCGCCGCCGCCATCTATGCTGAATCTGTTGCCGACAACCTGAAGCCCGGTGCCGCTCTGGCCTTCGCACACGGC
>CAZVVH010000116.1:0-6908 GCA_964630475.1 uncultured Oscillospiraceae bacterium
GCAGCGCAGCTCCACGCCGCCCGCCTCCGCCACAGCCCGCAGCAGCTCCAGCACCGCCGCCGCCTGATAGCAGGCGGGATAAACCCGGCCCTCCCCGTCCGCCTCGGTCAGCAGCCCCAGCTCCCGCCAGAGGGAAAGCTGGTCCAGCCCAAGGACAGACCGGACTCCCTCCTCCAGCGCCGCCGGGTTCTCCGAGAAAAACCCCTGGGGGGACAGATTCAGATTGTAAAGGTTGCACCGGCCATTCCCGGTGGCAAGCAGCTTTTTTCCCAGCCGGCTGGCGCCCTCCAGCACCACGATGCGGAGCTTCTTCCCTCCGCTCCTTCGGGCAAGGACCGCCGCCGCCATTAATCCCGACGCGCCGCCGCCGACAATGGCAATCTCATAGCTTTCGTCCATACGCTCACCTGCTATCCCAAAATTACTCTTTGAATTTTAGCATGGGGCGCCGGTCAGGTCAAGAAATTCCGCCAGCTCCTCCTCCAGGGGATCCTCACAGAAGCCGGTTTTGCGCCGCCGCTTTTTGCGAAATTGCTCCGCCGCCTCTGCGGTTTCCGGCCCAAAATCGCCATCTACCGCCAACTGTGTCCCCAATTGCAAATTCAGCCTCCGCTGGAGCCAACAGGTTTCCGCCCGGCCAAGGGGTTCCCCTGGGACGGGCCTTTTCGGACGGGAAAAGGTCAGCGTCACAAACCAATAGCGCCGGGCCTCCTCCTGCCAGCGGGACAGCGGAAGCCTCCGTCCCCCTGCCAGCAGAACCGTCTCCCCTTCCAGCCCATAGGCCAGGTCATACTCCGGACCTTCCGCGCCGGCCCGGTGAAAAATCACCCAGTCCCCGGCCCGCAGCACCGCCTTGGCCCTGCTCTGGGCCATGCGGCAAATTTCCTCCGGAGCGTTGTCCAAGGGCTGGCAGCTGCCCCGCTGGATCTTGATATGCTCCTCCTTGCCCAGCCTCATCAGCTGGGTTTGGAACTGCTCCGGGGTTTCCGCCCGGGCAGCTTCCCGGCTCACCCCCTTGCCCCGCAGGGTGGTCAGCAGCATGTCCATAACCTGCCTGCCGCTGTCAGTCTCATGTTTCCCAGATTTGATCGGTGTAATCATACAAACCTCCTCCTTTTTCTGATTTCCAGCTTACGGCGGATTTTTCCATTTGTCAACGAATTTTTCAAACATTTGTTCTATTTATTTTTCGAGCTGGCAGTCTCCTTTGCTCCATTTCCCAGATTCTCCAATTGTCCATTTGCTTTTTTATATGAATTGGTGTATGATATAACAATATATGGATATTTTGAATTTACGGGAAAAAGGAGGCTTGTTCCATGGACACAAAAGTAAGAGAACTGCTGGGCCGGGTGCGTTCCGCCGCCCAATCTGTCAGTTCTGCCGCTGAGAGCGCGGCCCGCTCCGCCAGCCGCATGGCCAGCACCGCCGTAGATCTCTCCAAGCTGAACCTGCAAATCCGGGAATTGAACGGGGACATCGCCACCTTGCTCCGGGACGCGGGCCAGATCATCTATGACGCCCATCTGGGGGTGGAAACCAACGATGCCATGCTGGCGCAGATTCTCGAACAGCTGGATGTAAAAAACGCTCAGGTCATGGAGCTGCGCGCCAGGATCGACGCGGTGAAAAGCCAGCAGCGCTGCCCTGCCTGTGGCGCCGCCTGCGGTGCGGAGGATCGCTTCTGCAAGGTCTGCGGTGAAATTCTGCAATAATAAGAGGTCAGACAGATGAATATACTCTTTAAAAACACCACTGTGGTCACGGTTAATGAGGAAAACCAGATTCTCACCGGGGCCTTTGTAGCCACCCAGGGGGATCGGATCACCTATGTGGGCTGCCAGCGCCCCCAGGGCGCCTTTGAACGGGAGATCGACTGCACCGGCAAGGTGCTGATGCCCGGCCTGGTCAACACCCATACCCATATCCCCATGACCCTGATGCGGGGCTTTGCAGGAGGTCACGACTTGCAGACCTGGCTGAACGACTATATTTTCCCCACGGAGGAAAAGCTGGACGGCCGCACTGTGGGCATTGGCTCCCGGCTGGCGCTGGCGGAGATGATCGCCAGCGGCACCACCTCCATCGGGGAGATGTATTACTTCTGCGGCGACATCGCTGAAGCGGTGGTGGAAGCCGGAATCAGCGCCAACATCTCCCGCTCGGTGACCATTTTCTCCCCCACCGGCCACCCCGAAGAATACTATGCCTGCAAAGATCTGGAGGAATTTCGCCGCCGTTGGGCAGGTCATGGGGACGACCAGATCAAGGCCGAGGTCTCCATCCATGGGGAGTACACCTCCTTTCTCGCCCCCAATATGTGGCGCTATCTGGCGGACTACGCCCAAAAATACGATATGGGCATGCAGGTCCACATCTCCGAGACCCGCTCCGAACACGAAGCATGCATCGCCCGCCACGGCAAGACTCCCCTCCAGGTTTTGAACGACTACGGCGTCTGGGACACCCGCTCCATCGCCGCTCACTGCGTCTGGGTCTCCGACGAGGACATGGACCTGATGCACCGGAAGGGAATCTCCGCCGCCCTGAACCCTTACAGCAATTTGAAGCTTGGCTCCGGCGTGTCCCGGGTTCCCGGGCTGAAGCGGGCCGGGGTCAACCTGACCTTGGGCACCGACGGCGCCTCCTCCAACAACAGCCTGAACCTGTTTGAGGAGTTGAAGCTGACCGCCGCCCTCCACAGCGGCATCACCCATGACCCCATGACCATCACCCCTGGGGAGGCTCTCCGCATGGCCACCGCCAACGGCGGCATCGCCCTGGGCCGCCGCACCGGCATCATTTCTCCCGGCTATGTGGCGGATCTCATCCTGCTGGACTTCACCCGCCCCAATTTGATTCCCTGCCACGATGTGGTGGAAAATATTGTCTATGCCGCCAACGGCTCCGAAGTCTGCCTAACTATGGCCCGGGGCAAAATTCTCTACGAGAACGGCACATTTACCACCCTGGATCTGGATAAAATTAGATATGAGGTTGATCACTATGCCATGCCAAGGCTCTTTGGCTGACGCAAATTATGATTTTAGAAGGGGGCCTTTCCATTGGCCGAACAAAGAACCCAGAAGAAGTCTTTCTTTGGCGGTGCCGCCATTTTGGCCGTGGGCATTGTCATTGTCAAGGTCATCAGCGCCATTTACAAGATCCCGCTGGTCAACATCCTGGGTGAGGGATACCAGGATTTTACCAACGGCTATTATGTCTATAACATCCTGCTGACCATCTCCACCGCCGGCTTCCCGGTGGCGGTGTCCAAAATGGTCAGTGAAGCCAACACCCTGGGCAGGCTGAACCAGGTCCACAAGGTGTTCCGCACCGCCATGGCTATTTTCCTGACCCTGGGCGTACTCTCCTTTATCATCATGTTTTTTGGCAGCAGCTTTATTGCCGGCACCGTGATGAATAAGCCCAACTCCGCCGCCTGCATCAAGGCGCTGGCCCCCGCTGTCATCGGCGTGGGCTGCCTGTCCGCCTTCCGGGGCTATGCCCAGGGCCACAGCAACATGGTGCCCACCTCTGTCTCTCAGGTTATTGAGGCCATCATCAAGTTGGTGGTGGGCCTGGGCCTTGCCATGGTCCTGCTGAAGCTGGGCAAGAGCAAGTCCACTGCCGCTGCCGGCGCCATTTGGGGCGTCACCCTGGGCACGCTGATCGCGCTGGTCTACATGTTTGTGGATTACTTAAAATCCCGCCAGGCCGAGCCAAAGCGGGCCACTGACAGGCCCCAGTCCACCGTCACCATTCTCCGGCGTATTTTGCAGCTGGCCATTCCCATCTCCCTGACCTCCTCCTCCATGGCCATTATCACCGCCATGGACAATTCCCTGGTCCAGGGCCGGCTGATGAGCGTCTGGAACATGACGGAAAGCGAAATGAGCGCCACCATGACCAACTATTCCAGTGTGCAGAACATCTACCAGCTGCCTGCCTCCCTGATGGTGGCCATCACCGCCTCGGTAATCCCCGCCGTCTCTGCCTGCTTTGCCCGGAAGGACAGAAGAGGCGCCGCCCGCATCGTCGGCTCCTCTTTAAAGGTCACCGCCCTGCTGGCCTTCCCCTCGGGCATCGGCATGATCGTACTGGGCGAGCCTCTGGCCGCGCTGTTCTATTCCTACGGCGCCTCCTCGGTGACTGCGGAGCTGGCCGGCCAGTGCCTGTCTCTGCTGGGCTTCGCCTCCATCTTCGTCTGCATCATGCTGGTGTGCAATTCCATTTTGCAGTCCCACAACGTGGTGACCCTGCCCATGCTCACCATGCTCATCGGCGGCATCATCATGGTGATCTTCGACTATGTGGTGGTGGGCAAGATCGGCCTGCTTGGCTCCCCTCTGGGCACCTGCGTCTGCTATACCGTCACCGCTGTACTGGATCTGCTGATTATCAACCGGGTGGTTCCCAACTGCCCCAACATGCTCACCGTTTTCTTCAAGCCTCTGCTGGCCTCCGCCGTCATGGGCTTTATCTGCTGGGCCTTCTACCAGCTGACCTCCGACCTGCTGGGTTCTAAGCTTGCCTGTCTGGCCGCCGTGGTGGTGGCTGTGGCGGTCTACGCGGTGCTGCTGGTGGGCCTGCGGGTCCTGACCCGGGAGGACACTGCCCTGATGCCCAAGGGCGACAAAATCGCCAAGCTGCTGCACATCAGATAAGCCCGGATGGGAAAAACTTTCGTTTTTTCCACGGATGCCTTGAATAGGATGAACGATTATGGTAAATTTTGAATACAAAGACCACTACAACGTGGCGGATCTTGTGGAGGTGGTCCGGATCCTCCGCGCTCCTGACGGCTGCCCCTGGGACAGCATACAGACCCACGAGTCCATCCGCCGCAACTTCATTGAGGAGACCCTGGAGGCCTGCGAAGCCATTGACCAGAAGAACCCCGCCCTGCTCCGGGAGGAGCTTGGGGACGTTCTCATGCAGGTTATCTTCCATGCGGGGATTGAAGAGGATGCGGGACACTTCACCCTGGACGACGCGGCGGACACCTGCTGCAAGAAGATGATCTTCCGCCACCCCCATGTGTTCGGCACACAGCGCTTCGACAGCCTGGAGCAGGAACTGTCCAAGTGGGAGGAACTGAAGCGCCGGGAAAAGGGGCAGGAGACCTATGGCGACACCCTGGACGCCGTGGCCCGCACTCTGCCCGGCCTGTGGCGGGCGGAAAAGCTGCAAAAAAAAGCAGCCCGGGCGGGCTTTGCCTGTCCGGACGCGCCCTCCGCCCTGAGCGCACTGCGGGAAGAGGTTTCCGATTTGGGGCAGGCGGTTGACAGCCGGTCCGATATAGAGGAGGCGCTGGGCAATGTGCTCTTCGCCGCCGTGGGCGTGGCTGTTCAGGCAGGTCTGGACCCCGAGGAATGCCTGCGCAAAACCTGTGAAACGTATATTGCCGGATTCCGCTCCATGGAATCCGCCGCCGCAGAAGCCGGCACTCCCCTGGAGACCCTGTCCCCGGAGGAACAGATTGCCCTGTGGCCAGCCCGGAAGCCCGGAAAACAATAAGGAGGACATTGTATGAACAAGACAGAACTGAGCGCAGCCGTCGCGGAAAAGACCGGCATGACGAAAAAGGACAGCGAACAGGCTGTTTCCGCAGTGCTGAGCGTAATTTTCGATGCCCTGGTCAACGGCGAAAAGGTTCAGCTTACGGGCTTTGGCACCTTTGAGTGCCGCCAGCGGGCCGCCCGCCTGGGCCGCAACCCCAAGACCCTGGAGCCCATCGAGGTTCCCGCTGTCCGTGTGCCCGCGTTCAAGCCCAGAAAAGCCCTCAAAGACGCCGTTGCCGGCAAATAGCCATCACCGCAGGGCGGCAGCAGGACACTGCCGCTCTGCTCTTTTTGCCAAAAGGGAGGTTTACAATGCGTTTAGATAAGTATTTAAAGGTTTCCCGCCTGATCAAGCGCCGCTCCGTGGCCAACGCCGCCTGCGACGCCACCCGGGTAACCGCCAATGGCCGCCCGGTCAAGGCCAGCTATCAGGTCAAGGTGGGGGACATTCTGGAAATCAAATTCGGTGAAAAGACTTTAAAGGTGGAAGTCCTGGTGGTGGCGGACAACGTGGGCAAGAACGAGGCCTCTGCCATGTACCGGGAGGTTTTATAAAGAAAATTCTCGGTTTTTATTTACAAATAGTCTTTCTTTCCCCCGGAAGAATATGCTATAATAACTGACAGTATGGCTATTGTGAGCCTTTTATGATTTATTTACTGAAATAACTGCTTCCGGGCAATCCCCGGTCACTCTACTTTGCCTGCCCGAGCAGGCGCAGAAAGGGAATTCAACCTATGGCTATTCTGAAATCGCTCTTTGGCAACACATCTAAAAAAGAGCTGAAAAAGATCTCCCCCATTATCAAGAAGATCAACGCCCTCTCCGATGAGTACAAGGCGCTGACTGACGCTCAGCTTCAGGCCAAGACCCCAGAGTTCAAGCAGCGCCTCCATGACGGCGAAACCCTGGACGACATTTTGCCCGAGGCCTTTGCCGCTGTCCGGGAGGCTGCGGACCGGGTGCTGGGCATGCGTCCCTACGACGTCCAGCTGATCGGCGGCATTGTCCTCCACAAGGGCATGATTGCCGAGATGAAAACCGGCGAAGGCAAGACCCTGGTGGCCACCCTCCCCGCCTACCTGAACGCCCTGACTGGGAAGGGCGTCCACGTTATCACCGTCAACGACTATCTGGCAAAGCGTGACTCCGAGTGGATGGGTAAGGTTCACCGCTTCATGGGCCTGACCGTGGGCCTGGTGATCCATGATATCACCGGCGCGGACCGTAAGGCCTCCTATCAGGCGGATATCACCTATGGCACCAACAATGAGTTTGGCTTCGACTACCTCCGGGACAACATGGCCATCTATGCCCAGGAGCTGGTCCAGCGGGGCCCTGCCT
>CAZVVH010000117.1:0-6896 GCA_964630475.1 uncultured Oscillospiraceae bacterium
GCTGGGGCAGGTTGCCCCGCATGGGGAAGTCCGTTTTCGGCAGATGGATGGTTGCATTATAATCCTGGGACATTGGATGTTTCTCCTTCTATCTGTTCATACGATTGATACATTAATTTCGTGATAAGAACAGCTCCTGTTCTTATCACGAAATTAGGTTCCTATTCCATTGAGCCGGCGAATTATTCCTCGTCAAACTCGCTGTGATCCGCGCTGGTGATGGCGTCAAACAGGGAGCCGGTGCTGTCCATATCGTCCAGCATTTCTCTGCGGGTCTCCCGGGTGTCCTCTTCCTCGTCCTCAGTCTCATCATCAAAGCCCAGGCTCATCATATTTCGGGAGATCTCCCCGGCCACATCGGCCTCGCTCTCCTCCATGCGGACAGTAGGCTCGTCCATGGCGCCCTCAGAGGAAGCCTCCTCCGTCTCCGCCAGATTTGCAGCCGCAGGCGCAAAATCCTCGTCCTTCACAGGCATGCTGTCCAGCAGGGTGGCCTGACGGCCCATCAGCTGGCGGACCTGGCGGACATACTCGGCGGTGGCCTTCTTGATGCTGGCCAGGCGGGCCTCCTCCTGGGCCACCTCCGCCTTCAGGCGCTCCGCGTTCTCAGCGGCGTAATTGGTGGCCTGGTTGATAATCTCCTGACGCTCACGCTCTGCGCCGGCGCGAATGGCCTCGGCGTCCTTCCGGGCAGCGCGCAGCAGCTCGTCCACCGCGTCCTGGCTGGCAGCAGTCACCTGCTGAACAGGCTTGGCCACAGGCTTTGCAGCGGGCTTGGCGCCGGCCTTGGTCTGGTTCTGCTCCAGGGCAGCAGCCAGGGCCTGGGCCTTCTTGCGCAGCTTGGCATAGTTGTTGGACAGCTTGCCATAGTTGGTGTACAGTGCAGTATAATCCTCAGTCAGCTTGTCCAGAAAATCGTCCACCTCGGCCATGTCGTAGCCCTTACGGCTGCGCGGAAAGCCATGCTCCTGAACTTCTTTTGGTGTCATCATATCTATATACCCCCCAAATCGGAACTTTCTCTATGTTTTTTACAGCTCCGGATCAGAACATCCAGTTGCTGCTCTCCAGCTCATCACGGAGCTTACCTTCCATGTTAACATTGCTGGGCATCACGATAAAGGTGCGCTCCGCAACCCGCTCCAGGTTCCCCCGAACCGCATAGGCGACGCCGCCCATAAAGAAGAGAAGGTGGTCAATAGTGGCCTGATCCGTCTTTTCCATATTCAGCACCACAGTGTGCCGCTTCAGCAAATGATTCGCGATCTCCCGCATACTCTCCACCGTCTCCGACTTCTTCGGCTCAACCAGAATGACCTGCATCTGGTTGGGGTTGTTGATGTTGACAACCTTGGATTCGCGGCTGTCGCTCTCGTAGTAGCTGCCGCCTGCGCCGCTGCCGCTCTTGAAGGTTGTCTTTTCCCCACGGCCTCCGCGGCGGGAAGGCGCAGTCTCCTCTTCCTCTTCTGCCTCTTCGGAACCGTCCTCATATTCGTCCAGTTCGTCCTCGTCATCTTCATAAGGGTGGGCTAAGCGCTTCAGTTCATCCATAAATCCCATGGTATTTCCTCCTTTATTACAATCCCTTGGGCGGCCGCGGACCAAACAGAGCGGTCCCTACCCGAACCAGAGTGGCGCCTTCTGCGATGGCGTCCTCATAGTCGCGGCTCATGCCCATGGAAAGACAGTCTATATCATTCCTATTATCAATCAATTTTCCCCTTATGTCAACAAAAAGCTGAAAAATTGCCGCAAAAAACGGCCGGTTTTCGCCGGATTCCTGGGCCACCGGCGGAATTGCCATCAATCCGCGCAGCCTGATGCCCGGCAGCTGTACCGCTTTCTCCGCCAGGGGGAGCACCTCCTCGGGCAGAAGCCCGGTTTTGCTCTTCTCCCGTCCAATATTTACTTCCAGCAGGATATCCTGGGTCACGCCCAGCTTCACCGCCTGTTTGCTGATGGCCTCCAGCAGGCGGAGGGAATCCACGGACTCGATCAAATCCACCTGGCCAACCACGTATTTCAGCTTGTTGGTTTGCAGGTGGCCGATGATATGTACCCTGGCGCCCTCGTAAGCCCCCTCCTTTTGGTGGGCCACAAACTCCTGCACATGGTTTTCGCTGCAAACCGTCACCCCGGCGGCAATCACCTGGCGGATGGTCTCCGACGTCTGCACCTTGGTGGCGGCGGAAAGGGTAATCCCGGCGGGGTCCCTTCCGGCCGCCCGTGCCGCCGCGTCCATCCTTTCCCGGACCCGCGCCACATTGTCTGCTACGCTCATTCTGTAATCACCTTACCACTATATATATTTTTGCCCTTGGCGATGACCATGTCTCCACTGCGGAGGGCGTCTGAGCTGCCCTCGTCCGCGGGCTTCACCAGGCAGTAGTCCTCGCTGGTGAAGATCACGTTGACGGCCTTCCATTCAGCCCGGTTGCCCACCACCACATAAACTCCCTCCTGGGAGATGGTGTTCCCGTTCTCGTCCTTCTCGTTCTGGATGCGGACGGCGGACAGCGGAACCAGCAGGCCGCTGGTGGAATCATAGACCACATCTGCTGCCTGATATCTCATCTGGGTGGTCTGGGTCAAGTAATCGTTGGCAGAGAACACCACGGCCACTTCGCCGTTCTCCTCCTCGCTGATGGACTCTACCGTCATTTGGATATCCGCCTTAAAGCTGCTGGCGAAGCGCAGGGTCACCGTGTCTCCCATGCGGGCCGCGTCCTCGGCCCGCATGGTGGCGGCGTAGTACCAGGTCTGGCCCAGGATCAGCTTGCCGATATACTGGTCTGTCTCCACCTCCGTAGCCAGGTTCTCCCAGGCTTTCAGGGCGGAGGGCTTCAGTCCCGTCAGCTTGTCCACCGTCAGGAAGGTTTCATAGCCATCCACATAGCCCGAATAGGTGCCCGAAATGCTGGAGGTCACCTGGCGGGTGTCCCCGCCGGTCTGGCTTTCCAACTGGGCCAGCTGATTGGTTAACGCGGCAATATCCGAGGACAGGTTGGAGCTGTCGCTGTAATAGAGATAGTCCCGGCGGAAGGCCAGGTATTTCAGGTCCTCCGCGTTGTCGTCCAAATTCTCAAAGCTTCCATTGGCTGTGCTTCGGTGAATGGAGAGGATCAAATCCTCAATCTGCTTGTCCAGCTCCAGGACATCGCCGCTGATGCCGCCGCTGCTCAGGGCCTGAAGCTGTGTCAGCTCGTCCTCCAGCTTGGCGATCTCCTTCTGCCGCTCCACGGCATCCTCCGTGGAATAGATCCGGGCCACCACGCCGCCGACTTCAACCTTTTCTCCCTCGTTCAGGATAATTTCCATCAGCGCACCCGGCGCCTGATCCAAAACCTGCTCGTCCCGAATCAGGAAGCCGGAGACCTCCGCCCGATCCTCCTCGGTGCTGCTGTAAACCGTGACCAGCTCCACGGCATTGTTCAGGCTGTTATAAATGTAAATGCCAAAATAAGCCACAATGCCGAGAAACAGCACCAGCATGGTGATTCGTATTGCGTACTTGCCCGGTTTCATGTGTCAGATCCTCTCCCTCCGGCTTTGCCGGCGCTCAGGATTCTCTGACCCGCTCAGTCTCCGGCTGTCCGGCCATCCGGCCCGCCCAGGGCCACCGGACGCTCGGGAACGATGGTGGAGATCGCGTGCTTGTAGATGATCTGCTGCTTGTTGTCCGTCATCAGCACCACGGTGTAAGAGTCAAACCCTGTGACCACGCCCCGCATCTGAAAGCCGTTCATCAGAAACAGGGTCAGCCCCAGCCGTTCCCTCCGTGCATGAGTCAGAAAAATGTCCTGTAAGTTGTTTGTCTTTTGCATTGTGCTGCACTCCTTTATGTATTGAGTGCGGCGATGAAGGTTTTGGGTTCAGTCGCCGCCGGAGAGGGCCTTCTCCCTCTCCGACAGGCCTACGGGAGGGGACTCCTCCCGGCTATCATAATCCAGATGCTTCGGCAAATTTTGCCGCAGACTGTCGAGCGTCTTTAAAATCCGGCTCTGCCGTCCAATGAATCCAGTGGGTCTCCCCATTTCGGCGGAACCAAGTCAGCTGGCGCTTGGCATACTGCCGGGAGCGCAGCTTGACCTCCGCCGCCGCCGCGGACACATCGCCTCCGCTCCGAAGGGCGGCGGCCATCTCCTTGTAGCCTATGGCCTGCATGGAGGTGCAGCTTTGGGGGATTCCCTCCGCCAGCAGGGCGCGGACCTCCTCCACCAGCCCCTGCTCCATCATGTGATCCACTCGGCGGTCGATACGCGCCCACAGCTCCTTCCGGTCCTGAAAATTCAGGCCGATAGTCACCGCCTCATAGCGGGGCGGCCGGGCCCGGGTCTCCCGGTTGTGCTGGGTGATGGTCTTACCGGACTCATACCAGACCTCCAAGGCCCGGATCACCCGCTTCTCGTCCCCCCGGCCAATGCGGGCGGCGGCCTCCGGGTCGATTGCGGAAAGCTCCTTCCACAAAGGCTCCAAGCCCTGCTCCCGGGCTTGAGCCTGAAGCTTCTCCCGCCAGCCGGTGGCCTGAACCGCGAAGGAGCGGCCGGACACCAGGGAATCCACATACAGCCCAGTGCCCCCCACAATCAGAGGGAGCTTTCCCCGGGCCAGGATATCCTCCACTACGGGAACCGCTTCCTTCACATAGCGGGCCACGGAGTAGGCCTCCCCAGGCTCCGCCACGTCGATCATGTGATGAGGAATTCCCCGGGTCTCGGCCTGGGTGGGCTTGGCAGTTCCGATATCCATCCGCCGGTAGATCTGCATGGAATCCGCAGACACCACCTCGCCGCCCAGCAGCTCCGCCAGCTCCACACCCATCCGGGTTTTTCCCGACGCGGTGGGGCCGACGATCACCAGCACCTTTTGGGGCATTTCCTCACCTCCCTGTGAACACCTCTCATTATACGCCATTTTGCCCCCGTTTGGGAGCTTAAATTTTAACAATTTTGTAAATTTCTGTTACTAAATTCGTTTGAACTGCTTTTCCAGTTGCTTGCGGGTCAGCTCAACCGCCACAGGGCGGCCGTGGGGGCAGTAGCGCACCCGGTCCGCCATGACAGCCTCCGCCACCACCCGCAGCTCCTCCGGGCCGTTTTTCTGTCCGCCCTTGATGGCGGCCTTGCAGGCGATGGTGTGGAGCAAGTCGTCCCTGGCGCCGCTGGGGTCCAGGGTGCCGGCAGTCATCAGCTTGGCCGCCAGCTCGGTCAGGGTGGACTCCGTCTCCACCGGGTCGATATCATAGGGCACCTGGCGCACCAAAATGGCGCCATCCCCGAAGTCCTCGCACTCAAAGCCGAACTCCATCAGCAGCTCCACATTCTGAAGGAGGACGGCGCCCTCCTCCGCCTGGGGGGTAAAAACAATGGGGGTCAGCAGCTGCTGAGCCATGGGGCGGTAGCCCTGGGCCTTTAAGCGGTCAAAGTTCATCCGCTCATGGGCGGCATGCTTGTCAATGAGAAGCACAGTATCCCCCTGCTCCACCAGGATGTAGGTGTTGAACAGCTCTCCCGCAACCCGCCAGGGAAGCTCGGTTTCCCCCTCCTGGATGGGCGTGTCAGGCTCCGCCACCGGATGGACCACCGGAGGCAGCTCCACCGTCTCCTGTACCGCCGCCGGGACGGGAGACCGCTCCGGTTCCAGCTGTCCAGGCTCCGGCCCGGGGGAACACTCCTCCAAAGGCTCCTCCGCCTGATCCTCCAGGTGGCGCAGGGCAGCTCCCGCCTGGGAGGGGGATGCCTTGTAGGGGGTCACGGAGGGATCCCGCACCACAAGGGGGGCAGCCCCCGCCCCTTTCTCCTCCTCCAGCTTTCGGCGGGCGGCCTGGGCCTTGTACTCCGCCGTGGTCATGGCCTGGAAGAAATTCTGCTTGCCGGGATAGACCACAGAGCCGGCCCGTTCCGCCGAGCGAACCGCCGTTTGGGCGGCAGATCGGGGAACGGAGATGATTGGCTCCTCCTTGGGAAGCCTGGGGGCCGGGGAGGTCAGCTTCCCCAGCTGCGGCGTTTTCTCCGGGGCGGGGGACTTCTCCTCCAGGGTCAGCTGAACCCGGGTGCCGTCCTTCTCCAAGGCGGCCTTGACGGAGTAATACACCCCGTCAAACAGCTTTTTCTCGCTGGTAAACTTCACTTCTGTTTTGGTGGGGTGGACGTTGACGTCCACCGCATTCAGCCGGGTGGTGACATGGAGCACACAGCCGGGGAACTTGCCCACCATTTTCTGGTTCTTATAGGCCTCCTCCAAGGCCGCGGTCATGGTGCGGGACTTGATATAGCGGCCATTGACAAAGAAATGCTGATAGCCTCTGGTGCCCCGGCAGCAGGCGGGAAGGGAGACAAAGCCCTCCACCGTGATGTCCTCCCCGGTGCCCTTCACGGGGGTATAGCCCAGGGCCACATCCCGGCCCAGCACCGCGTACAGGGCGCTTTTCAGCTGGCCGTCCCCGGGGGTTTGCAGCTCCCGGCGGCCCTCCTTGAGGAAGGTCACCGCCACCTCGGGGTGGGAGAGGGCGGTGTGCTGCACCACGGCGAACACAGCGGCGCCCTCGGCGGCGTCCCGCTTCATAAATTTCAGCCGGGCGGGGGTGTTGAAGAACAGATCCCGCACGATCATGGTGGTGCCCACAGGCCCGCCGGCCTCCTCCTTGGTGCGGGGAATTCCCCCGTCCAGCAGCAGGGCGGTGCCGAAGTCGTCCTCCGGGCGGCGGGTCAGCAGTTCCACGTGGGATACCGCCGAAATGGCCGCCAGCGCCTCCCCCCGGAAGCCCAGAGTGCCGATGGATTCCAGGTCGTACTCGCTGTGGATTTTGCTGGTGGCATGGCGGAGGAAGGCGGTCTCCGCATCCTCCGGCGCGATGCCGCAGCCGTTGTCCGTCACCCGGATATAGCTCATGCCGC
>CAZVVH010000118.1:0-6866 GCA_964630475.1 uncultured Oscillospiraceae bacterium
GGTGCGGAAGAACTGGCTGGTCTCCGGGGACAGCTCATCATAGAAGGTCTTTCCGTGGGCCACGATCTGCTGGGGGGTGCCAAAGGGCTTTGCGTTGCCGGAGCGGAAGGCCAGCGCATTGTCCGCAAAGCTCATGGGATATTCCTTGCGCAGCCGATGGGCCTGGGCCTGGTAGATCCGCTCGGCCACTGGCACCAGATACTTCACTACGGCGGCGCGGAAGGCTTCCACATCCTGTTTGGTGTAGCAGTTGCGGCCCATGCGATAATAGCCCAGTGTGGTGTAGCCCTCATAGCCCAGCTTTTTGCCCATGGTGTCCCGGAGCTTTACCAGGCCGTCATAAATCGCGTCCAGCTGCGCTTGGTTGTCCTTATACCATTGGCCCTCTGCCTTCCAGGCGGCCAGGCGGCGTGTGTCGTCCGGGTCGTTCTTGAAGGGGGAGAGCTGGGACAGAGTGTAGGTCTTGCCCTCAAAGGGGATTTGGGCGGAGGCAATCAGCTTTTGATAGGCGGTAGTCAGCTCGTTTTCCTGCTTCAGTTCCGGGATGATGGCAGGGGAGTAGGTCTTTAAGCGAAGCTCGCTGTTGACAAACATCAGGTCACCGAATTCCCCGGCAAACTGGGGGCGGAAGGGGCTTTCCAGCAGGGCCAGGCGCCAGGCCTGCCGGTTCTCCTCCAGCTCCGGCGTGATGTTGTTCCAAAAACTCATCTCGGCGTCATAGAATTGATTCCGGGTGTCAATGGACTGGCGAATGGTGACCAGGGTGGAAAGGGTATCAATGTGCTTTCCCAGCGTCTCCATTTCGAGGAAAATCCCTCTTGCGGTCGGATAATCCGGAGCGGATTTCAGCCGCTCCGTCAAAGTGGAAATTTGAGTCTTCAGCGCCGCAATATCCGGGCGCTCATAGGGCATCTCAGAAAATTTCATAGTCATATTCCTCCAATCTGATAGGTAAGTTAGTTTGCGCTGACCATTATATCTATTTTGGCCTGCTTTTGCAAGCGAACTTGCAGGAAAAACTCTCCAAACTTGCATGCTCAGAAACCCTGGAAAACCGACAAAACGATGTTTGGCCACATTTTCAAAAAAGATAGACAAATGGACTGGAATAATGTCGAAAAATGAATTATAATGATAACCTGGTATATTTAAGAGAGATCTGCCCCGGGGCAGGGCTTTATAGGAGTGATACTGTGGTATTTTCAAGTTTGATTTTCTTGCTGTTCTTATTCCTCTCGATTGTGGTGGTTCAGTATTTCTGCCATGATATGCGGAAGAAGAACCTGGCCCTGTTGGTTTTTTCCCTGGCCTTTTTTGCCTGGGGCGGCCTTGAATATGTGGTTCTTCTGCCCGTCATGGCGGCGGTGAACTGGTTCGGGGCCAGGAAGGCTGAGAATAGGGCGGATGGAAAGCTGTGGATGATGGGCACTGTGGCCGTGGATGTGCTGGTGTTCTGCCTGTTCCGCTTCTGGCGGCTGATGCCCTGGGCGGGGGCCGAGGCCAGTCCGGCCCGCTATCTGATGCCCATGGGCTTGGCCTTTTATACCCTGCAGCTGATCCGCTATGTGGTGACGGTTTACCGGGGGGAGGCCCGGGCGCAGCAGACCTATTGGAAGGTGCTTCTCTATGCCGGACTGTTTTGCTATGCCGCCGGCGGTCCGCTGGTGCGCTATGAGGAGGCCCGTCGAGAGCTGGCAAAGCGGAAGGTCAAGTCGGAAGAGGTTAGCCGGGGGTTAATGCGGTTTGCCTGCGGCATGGCGAAAAAGGCGATTCTGGCCGACTCCTGCAAGGGGGTGGTGGAGGCCATCTTCGGCGGAAGCGCGGATACCGTGGCAGCGGCTCCGGTGCTGGGTGTCTGGCTGGGCGGTATCTTCTATATGCTGCAAATCTTCCTGGATCTGTCCGCCTATGCAGATATGGCCATCGGCTTGGGGCTGATTTTTGGCTTCCATTTCCCGGAGAATTTTGACTTTCCCTATGTTTCCAAAACGCTGCGGGAGTTCTGGCATCGCTGGAACATCACTGTGGTGGAATTTTTTCAGGAATATATCTACATCCCCCTGGGGGGGAGCAGCCGGGGCGCTGTGGTGACCGTTCTGAACCTGGCCATCGCATGGCTGGCCTTCGGCCTATGGAACGGCAGCTATCCCAACTATTTCATCTGGGCGGTCTATAGCCTGGTGCTGCTGGTGGTGGAAAAGCTGATGGAGGAGAAGCTGCTGAGCTTGCCCAGGGCCATTCCCCATATTTGGGTGCTGTTGACCATGTTCCTGGGCTTCCTGATTTTTCGCTTCACCGACTTGGGGATGCTGGCCGTTGCCCTCAAGGGGCTGATTGGACTGAACCACGCAGGCTTCGCCAATGCTTCCCTGGGAAGCCTGTTCCTGCACCATCTCCTCCTGCTGGTTGTGGCGGTGATTGCCGCCACCCCGCTGTGCCGGGCAGCAGGGGTGATCTGGAAGCAGCTCGCCAAGGAGAGCCGGGGCTGGTTCTATGCCCGGGAGGTTTGGAATGTGCTCTGCCCGGTTCTGCTGCTGGCGTTGTCTGTGATGGCATTGGTGGGAAATGAAGTGCAGTCCTTCCTGTATTTTCAGGCTTGATGACTCCGGGACGATATGGCAGTGAAGAAGTGCAGAGACATATGGAGGATCTGTAAGATATGATCGAAGAAAATAAAGCCCGTACTGCGGGAAAGAGAGTGCGCCCGGAGGCCAAGCGTGAGGGCGGCAGGCGGCTGGTCAACCCCAGTCCCGCTGAGACAGACGAGGTGCTGGACGAATTTGAGGACGCCCTGAGTGCCTTTGATTTGGGTCAGATGGAGGCGGCCCCGGAAGAAGCTGTTTTGGGAGACCTTCCGGAGGAGGAAGCGGAGTGTTCCCATGAGCCGGAAGAGGAGGCGTTTGAGCCTGCCTCAGCGCCCGGGGACAGGCTGGCAGGCCGGCGGGTACGTCCGGATCAGGAAGGGCACAGGCTTTGGAACCGGGCTATGGATGCCTGTACGGATTTGGCCGACCGGATGCTGGATTGGACGGAAGATCTGACTGACCGGTTTGACGAAATGGCCTCTGATCCGGAGAACGACAGCCTTGCCGCCCGGTTTATCCGCAGCTCAGAGGATATTGTGGACGGTCTGGAGGAGCAGCAGCGGGAGACCGATGATGAAAACGATGTGGAGGAGCGGATGCGCTCCGCCAGAGGGCAGCACAAGCGGGAAATCCAGCCCCAGGCCCAGCCCAAGTTCGTTTTCTATACAGCGGAGAACCCGGATACTCCTGTGGATTTGAAGGAGCTTGCCAAAGCCCGTCAGAAAACGATAGGGCAGCCGAAGAAGGAGAATCGGCCGGAAGCGGAGAGGGAGGAAACGCCTCAGCCCAATGTGGGGGAGGAAACTCCTGCTGAGGATGAGGGGCTGACTCCGGAAAGCCTGATCTCTCAGCTGGGGGTTGCTCCGGCCACGGTGGAGGAGGAACCCCAGCCCGGGAAACGGATGAAAAAGTCCAGGGAGTCTCGCAGAGTGGAGGAACGGATTCGGACGGAGGAGCCGCCCCGCAGAGAGGAAAAGCCGGTTAGACAGCCCCCTGTCAGAACACCAATCCCCAAGGAGGAGCGCCGGCAGGTGATCCGTATAACACGGAAGCTGCAATACTGGGCTTTCCTCCTTGTACTGGGGTTCTTTGGAATTCTGGGGCTTCTGGGTCCGCTGAGAGCGGACGTCACCGAGGTGGAGAACCGGCCACTGACGGAAAAGCCCGCCCTCTCTGTTGTCGGCCTGTGGAGTGGAGATTATTTCGGGCGGCTGGAGCAGTGGTATTCGGATACCTACCCCATGCGGGACCGCCTGGCAGGGGTCTATGATTTTCTGAGTCCTTTGGGCTTCGGCCCGGTGGCCGCGGTTTCTGGGGCGGCTGAAAACAATCCGGATGTTCAGGAGCTGGCAGGCGGCGAACCCTCAGGGGAGTCCCAGCTCCCTGATACGGAGGCACCAAACAGCTCTGCCCCGGCAGAAAATGAATAACCAGATCATGACGGCGCCCCTATTTCCGGGATCGGAAATGGGGGCGCTTTCCACAGACACAATTTGAGCGTGCGCAGCACGCGGGATTCTTGATTAAAAAGTTTAATCAAGAATCAGCATTAGCAGGTGCCCTGTCTGAAGGAGCTGTACTCCAGACAGGGCGGGGGAAGGATAGGGGAATTACTTGTTTTTCTTGATCTGGCCGTAACGGTACAAAGCGATCATGGCATTGACTGCCTGCTCCGCAGTGGGATAGGCGGGGATGCCGTGGTCACGGAGCTTCATAATGGCGTTCTGGCACTCTTCGCCGCCCTGACATTCCATAACAAAGGGTTTGCCCAGGTGCTTGTAGGTCTCGTGCAGCTCGATGATGATGTCCACCACAGCGGGCACGTCGGTGACAGCGGTGGGGCAGATGGAGCCGAGAATGCCGTCCACATTGGGGTCACGGATAGCCTGGCGGAAAGCACCCTTGTACTGGATGGGGGAGGCGGTGCCCGAAATATCCACCGGGTTCAGGGGAGAGCCGAACATGGGCATGTAGGCCCGGATCCGGCCAGGCAGGCTGGGGGAGATCTCAGACAGCTCATGCAGCGGCAGGCCGCAGCGCTCGAAGTGGTCACAGCTCAGCAAACCGGAGCCGCCGCCGTTGGTAATCATTACAATGTGGTCGCCCTTCAGCGGAGGCTGAGAGCCAAGGGCCAGGGAAACGTCCAGGAATTCCTGCCAGGTGGTGGCTCGGATGGCCCCGGCCTGGGCAAAGATCTCGTCGTAATAAGCGTCGTTAGTGCCGGCATTTTCCGAGGCGGTATGGGCAAAGGCGGCCTTCTCGCCGATCTTGGAGCCGCCCACCTTGATGGTGACGATGGGTTTATCCACCTTCCGGCAGGCCTCGATGAAGGCCTCGGGGCTGTCCAGACCTTCGATGTAAATGGCCAGACATTTTGTATGTTCATCCACTCCGGCATAGGCGATAAATTCACAGAAGTCCACATCCGCCTTGTTGCCCAGGCCCACGAAGAAGCTCATGCCGAAGTGATCCTTCTGGGAGGTTCCCAAAGCGGCCAGCAGGTTTGCGCCGGACTGGGAGATCATGGCCACAGGGCCTTCGATAGGCAGATAGGGGATGAAGCCGCAGTTGAAGTGCAGATAGGGGCTGCCCATCCCCACCAGGTTGGGACCGATAAGGGGCAGTTGGTTGTCCCGGCAATATTGGGTCAGCTCATTTTGCAGCTGTCCCCGGCCGATCTCCTTGAAGGCGCTGGTGGCGATGACCACAATCTTGACCTGCTTTGCCACGCAGTCCTCCAGAATGGATTTTACAATATGGGCGGGAACGGCAATAAAGACCAGATCCACGTCATAGGGAATGTCCTTCACCGTGGGATAGGATTTCAGGCCATGCACCACGTCAGAACGGGGGTTGACAGGGTAAAGCTCGCCTTTGTAGCCCCAGTTTTCCAGCCCCTCAATGACCTTATAGCCCACCTTGGAGGGATATCTGCTGGCGCCTACCACGGCGATGGACTTGGGGTTCAGCGCATATTGCAGACGATCCACAACATAATCACGCACGTGTTCTACCTCCATGTCACTTCACCTCCTCGTGTTCAGAAAAACGGCACTTGACACATTCGTTTGCCGTTCTGTCCTGGAGGAAGTCATCGGTAAAGACGCACTCCTCCCAAAAGCCGTGCTGGTCGTCCAGCCGGGCCACCCAGCGGCGAAATTGACGGGGAGAATCTGCGATCTTGACCTCTTCGATTTCGCCGTAGCTCTCCAGCTTTTCCCGCAGCGCCTGCCAGTCGGTCAGGTCGGAGAAGGAGCTGAGCATAATATCATAGAAGGAATCAGTGAACTCCCAGATGTTATTGAACTCGGGCATCTGTGAAAGCTCATCGGTGATTTGAGATTTGCGGTAGCTGGGGACGTTTTGGAACATGCGGACCAAATACATCTTCATAGGAAGTCCCAGCTTCATATGGTTCAGATAAATCATAGGGACAATGAAGCGGCGGTTGTCGCAGATCTCCACAAAGTCCTTTTTCATCTGTGCGCCGTCCAGGCCGGACAGCCGCTCCAATACATCGTAGTCCAGCATATCGCCCACAGATTCGGTGCTGTTGATGGCATTGATGATGGCAAAGTCGTCTGCGTCAATTTTGTCCTGGACCTCCAGCAGGCGCTTGACCTGCTCCTGGCCCCAGATAAATTTCCGGTAGCCGTCCCCCGGAGAATCCCACATGTTCACATTGGATTCCCGCACGTCCCGGCGAATGGGGCACAGGTGGACATACTCCACCTCAGGCATATCCCGCCAGGGGCCGATGACGTCGCTGAGCAGATTGTCCAGCACCCGCATATGATTGCCGTTGAAGAAGTCAAATTCGCCGGCGGTCTCATAGCCGGTGCAGATGTCGTCCTTGCTCTGGAACCACTCTGCCAACTGCTGCTTTACAGAGCTGGGGGTGCCCTCCTTTAGCTTGACGACCCAGTAATAGAGGCCCCATCCATAAACGGCCACGGCGGGGTTCATCACGAACATGATCAGGTGTTCGTGATACATCCGGTGAAGGCGCTTTTTGATGTCCTCTGGCTGTAAGCCGGTCTTTTCAGAGATATAGGCCAGATTAAATACCTCCGGATAGTTCTGATAAAAGGACTTGGCAACGTTGTAAGCGCTGAACTCGGCACTGTCAAGTCCTACAGTGCCAGGTTCCGTAAACCCGATTCCTCTGGGCGGGAAGAAATAGTCCCGCATCCAGGCCTGCTGCTGGTCAGAGCCCAGTAAATAATGTTTTTCTGCCATAAAATCACTCCTTTTCCAGTTAGATTACCCTATGTTGCACAA
>CAZVVH010000119.1:0-6785 GCA_964630475.1 uncultured Oscillospiraceae bacterium
CAGCGGTCAAATTCACCTGATTATATCCCAGGGGCCCGCCTAGAATTCGGTTTTTGAAGGTATGCTTTCCGATTTTGAACGGACTCAGCAGATGACTGTATTGATTTGGCATATATTCCCCTCCTGCAATAAAGTTAAGGTATTAGGCACGGCCGCCAGCCGTGTCTTTTTCCATCTCAGAGCCGAGGCCGTTAGAATGGGAGCGCAAATGGTCTGACACGGATCACCTGGGGCTAACACCCCCCACAAAGGAGTTCGTCAGTCCCCTCTCTCATTCGCAGCATTCGATTTAAGCAGCTTGTCCCAGCGTTTTGGTGCGTTCGGTGGATTTGCGAGAATATACACCTATGGATACTGTAAGACAACAGCTGAAAATCTTTAGCAGCCAGTACAATCTTTACATGAAGTCCGGCGTGGCTCTGCAAAGTAATCTCATTTCTCTGACTAACAACAACGAGCTGTTTACCAGCCCGGAAAGATCCGGCGGGCGCCAAAAATGGGCCGTCTCCCTTTTATGCTTCGACTTCCAGGGCGATTTCCCCCTGATACCGGCCAGGCTTGATCTCCTGGACCACCCCATCCACAGTCATGCGCAGGCTGCCCTCTGCCGCCAGCAGCCGCGCACCCTGTGAAATCTCCAATGAGGTCAAATAGCAGTTTCCCGTGACCTTCCACACGGTATTCTCATCCAGCATGACAATAACACCGTTGTTCACGGTGGGGGCTGCTGTTTCAGTGATTTCACCCAGTTCCTCGCAGTTTTCCTTGGTAATGACAGTGACGCCCTCGCCATAGGCAGCCTTCGCGGCGCTGATTCGCCCTGTGACCGTGGCATTGATCAGGCGCAGCTCCAGATTCTTGGCCCCCTGAAGCCCGTCCCCGATAAAGCCCCGGATCTGCCCCGGATCTGGAGGGGGCGGCGCGTCCGCCGGTCGGGGCGGTACCCGCATGCACGCCTTCAAATTCGTTGTGGAGTTATAAAAGTCTCCCTCCGCCTCCATATTGGAGATGGTGACAAATACATCCTCCTCAGGGTCCGCCTGGGTCAGGATGCGGTTGGGATCCCGAAGGTCCTCCTCCCCCATAGGCACCAGGAAGGGAAAGCCCTCCATACCGGTGTCGTCATTGTCCATCAGGCGGAGGATCACACCATTCTCCGGCTTCAGCTCCGCCGCATCCGCCTCGATCCGCACATTGGAGCCTTTCACCAAGAAGGAACAGCCCTTGGTGTAGAACCCGGAGCCACTATTTACCTTCAAAATTCCACAGTTGCGGAAAATAAATGCTCCGTGACGTCCGGAAATGACCTTAGAGCCGTTCTTATACTCCCCGCCAGCAGTTCCCAGCGACATGATAATGCCATAGGTGGGCACCCGTACCTCGGTGTGGTCAAAGACATCCATACAGCCCCAGTCGCCCAGCGCCTGATAGTCATAGCTCAAGTCATCCGCAATGGAAAACGCACCATAGCCGCTTTCTCCGGTCAGCTCCACCAGGCTATCCTTCACATACATCCGGTTCACCTGAGCACCATCCACGGACAGAACGCCCCAGGAATTAGAGGTAAAGTGGCAACGGTTGAATACCGCCTGTCCAAACTGCCCCATATTCAGGGTACGCCCGTTGCCCCGAATGCTCATGGACCATGGAGGCTCCATCATGCGCTGCAGCGCCCGGCCTGCCTCCAGCTGCTCCCGCGTTGGGACATAGCTGACCAGGGACAACTCGCTGTCGTTGACGGTCACGACGCTGTTTCCGCCGATAAACAGCGTTCCCCGCGTGATTCCCTCCGTTCGGATGTTGGCATGGTTGATGGTTACATGGGCATTCCCCGAGGCGGCAATTCCTGCTCCCAGGCCCACAAAGTCATCTGTTCCGTCGCCAACAAAGTGGATATTCACGTTGTTAATGGTGTATTCTCCATCGCCGGTCACATAGATTCCGTTAAAGTCCCACTCATTGCTCTCAATGGTGATTCCGTCCAGCTGGCCATCCCCTACAGTTCCCCCCTGTACAACGGCCGGAACCGAGTTCTGGGACAGATATTTTCCGTCCTTGATGCAGACACCCATCCGATAGCTGGCATCCGTAATCTCTCCAAATCGAACTGTGCGGACAATAAACTCATCGGCAACGGTCAGAACGATATCTCCCTCGTATATTCCCGGCGCACAAGGAGTTCCCACCCCATTCACCGTCATAGTCAGCCGCTTGCCCTTGGGGGCCAACAGCTCACCATTTGGTTCAATAACCAACTGAGAAAGGTATGTAGTTTCCGGAACCGTCCATGCTCCGCATACCCGTTTTATCTTGTCACCCATAGCACACCCTCATTTCTTCTGCGCAGCGGCTCTGCCGGCCTCTCTGCCCAATGTGATCGCCATTCCAATGCTGACACCGGAGATGGGGGTGGAATACTCCGACCCATACCGCCGTCCACAGCAATTTCCCGTGGCATACAGACCCCCAATGGGGTCAAGGCTTTCTCCCAAAACGTGCTGATTCTCATCGGTGAGCAATCCGCCCCCTGTGACCAGCAGAGGCCCTAAACGGCCCCGCTCAAACTTCTGTAAAAACAGCATATCGGTCAGCGGATCCAGGATTTTAGGATCCCGACCAAAATCGGTATCTACTCCTTCGACGCACTGACGATTGTAGCGCTGAATACTCCTCTCCAATGCCTGTCCAACCTGTGGCGGCAATCCCGCTTGGGCTGCCAGCTCTTGACCGGTGCGTCCATAGTAGGCCCGCTGCGTACCCAGAGGCGGTTTCAGCCTTGCGCAATAGGGCTGTGTCCCACCGGCATAGGCGTATTCCCGCAGCGCCCGCACCCCTTGGACGACCCCCTCCTGATTGAAATCAAAGCCCCCATGGCAGGGCACGGCCCATTGCAATTCGTGCTCAAGTATATGTTCGTCAAAGACCACATAATACTCCTGAAGCCTGTTCTGATTGCCTGAAAAGCTGGTCAATTCCGGGCCGCCGAAGGACTCATTGCAGAAACGCTTTCCCTCCTGGTCAAACCAAACTGTACCAAAGGAACATAGACCCATAGGCACCAGACCATTTCCGCCCATGGTGGGAATGGGACGTGACTCCAGCCGGCCTCCGGCCCATACGCCCATCTGTACTCCCGTGCCATCCCGGCCCATTCCTTTGACGGAATATCTTGCAGGCACAAGGTCATCCACATCGCAGCAAAGCTCCCGCACCATCTGCTCATTCCCGGAAAAGTCTCCCGCTGCCAGGAGTACGCCATTCTCCGCCGAAAACCGGTGATAGCTTCCTCCGCGATCTACGGCGATGACCCCGGTCACACGGCCTGCTTCCTTCAACAACTGTACCGCTTTCAACCCGAAGAAGCTCTTTGCCCCCAGGTCTCGTGCTCTGCTGATGTTTGCATAAGCACATTGGGGCAGCGTGGGTTCCCCCTTCCAGCCAACCGGGTCCGGAAACTGTGCCGTACCAGGCCAAAACCGGTATCCGCAGATGTTGTTCTCCCCTGTCAGAAGGGAGGCCTGATACTTCTCTCCACCCTTGGGCCAGAAGGCCACATGGACATCCTTCAGGCCCTCCACTCCATAAGGCTCTGTGTACCAATCGAAGGCCTCTCCGCTTTTGGTGCAGAACTGCATCACCAGGGTAGGATTGGCCCGGTTTCCGGCCCGCTTCATCCACTCCCGGAACAGTTCCACCGGCTCCACTGGGGGCACCCCACGGGAGGCCAGAAATTTGGAATTGATGTGGCCCACATCCCGGCCAAACAGGTTAAACGTATGCTCCTGCTGAGCCTCAATCCCGATCACCTTGGCCCCAGCTTCCGCCGCACTTCGGAATGCGGCAGAGCCGGAATAGCCCAAACCCACGATCACCACTTCTGCCTGTTCCGCAGAGACAATCAGACGATCCTCGATCGGCTCAGGTTTTGCTCTCCAGTCCATAGCTACTCCTTTCCCATTGCTTCTGCCTACCATACAAGGGCCAGCCCCCTCTTACCCAACACGAACTGCTATCTTTTGTTTAGAAAGACCCCTTTGGTATCCTTCCAACGGTTGTTCCGGTGGGTGCTCAGTCCAACCAGCACCGCAGCTAGGAGAGGAAACGCAATCAGCATCCAACGGGGGAAAACAGAGGTCAGGCTGTGATCCGCTGTTCCAATGACCTGAATCCGCTGGTCATTGAGATTATCCGCTCCAGGTGGCTGCGTATACTGCCGGACCGCTTCCAACAGTCCCGATGTCAGCGGGGTGACGGCATCCCCCTCCAGGCTGGTCAACAAGTGGGCAGGCGCGGTCACGCTGAGGGGCCAGCTGCCCTCTGTCTCAATCGAAGTGATCCGCTCCCCTGTCGGGGCCGTTGGATCATAGCGAAAGGAAAACCCGGAAATTTGAGGAAACGCCCCCAACTCCTGCTGTCTGGATGAAATGGTCTCTGTCTCTGCATCCACTGTAACGGCTTCCAGACACGCTTCCAGGATCTGTCTCAGCTGATTCTCGTTCAGCTGCGCCGTGGCCAGAGAGGTGGTCTGCTCTTCCAAACAGCCCAGTGCTGCGGCATTGTCAACCAGTGCCAAGTCGGTGTTCCCCGCCTGTCTGGCCGCGTCAGCGGCATAGTTTCCCCAAGGATAGCTCTGCCACAGCGGTGTTTCCTCTGTGGGCAGCGGGACGTTTGGCGCCAAATCCAGCCCCTCTGTGGCCGCCGCTGCCGGGGAAACACTCCACAGGGCCGCAAGTATCAGCAGAGCCAATAATGCCCCAGGCCAGCGCCCACTGTGGTTACTCTTGTTTTTCCGCCAATCCATTGATTTCTCTTACATAGTGACAGGACACAAAATGCTCCGGCTCCACCTCTTCATAGCCTGGCATCTCACTGAAGCACTTCTCCTTTGCATAGGGGCACCGCACAGCAAACCGGCAGCCGGGCTTGGGATTGATCGGGCTTGTGATTTCACCCTGCATAATAATGCGGTTTCGCTCACAGTTCAGTTTTGGCACCGGAATGGCGGAAAGCAAGCCCTTGGTATAGGGATGATAAGGCTTTTGAAATAGGGTTTTCGCGCCGCATTTTTCCACCATAGAACCCACATACATCACCAGAATATCATCGGAGATATGCTTCACCACGGACAGGTCGTGGGTGACAAAAATATAGGTCAGGCCCCGCTCCTTTTGCAGATCCTGCAGCAGATTCAGCACCTGGGCCTGGATGGAAACATCCAACGCGGAGACTGGCTCATCACACACAATGAACTTGGGTTCCAATGCCAAGGCGCTGGCAATCCCGATGCGCTGACGCCGGCCACCATCCAGTTCATGGGGGTAGGCCATGGCAAAGCGCCGAGCCAGACCCACCGTGTCCATCAAGTCATAGACCCGCTGGGCCATCTCCTGCTTGCTTTTGCACAGATGATAGGTTTTTAAAGGCTCCGCGATCTGCTCAAACACGCAATAGCGGGGATTGAGGGAAGAAAAGGGATCCTGGAAAATGATCTGCATCGCCTTCTGCAGCTCCCGTCTCCCCCGGCCCTTCACATTGGTAATGTCCCGATCTTCAAAGAAGATTTTTCCATCTGTGGCATCCAGAAGGCCCAGGACTGTACGTCCCAGGGTGGACTTTCCACATCCGGATTCACCCACCACGCCCATGGTTTTTCCCTTTTCGATAGAAAAGCTGACATCATCTACTGCGTGCAGCGTCCCTCTGGGTACTTTAAAATATTTCTTTAAATGTTCCACACGGAGTATTGTATCGCTCATACATTTTCCTCCTGACTGGTTCCACCTTGGGCAAAATTCAGGCAGCGGATCAGGTGCCCTGGTTCCACCTCATAAAGCTCCGGGTGGCAGCCTCCACATGCCTCAGTAGCAAAGGGACACCTGGGATGAAACTTGCATCCCTCCGGCAGGGCCGCGGGATCAGGCATCAGTCCCGGAATCGGCTTCAAGCGCTCCACATCCTCATCCAGGCTGGGCAGAGAGTTAAACAGGCCAGTGGTATAAGGATGGCGCAGGGTACTCTCAAAGATGTGTTTGGCTGTGCCATATTCTACGATCTCGCCTGCATACATGATGGCCACCATATCGCAGGTTTCAGCCACCACGCCCAGGTCGTGGGTAATCAACAGCATGGCGGAGTCATACTGGGTTTTCAGACTGTTAATCATATCCAGCACCTGGGCCTGAATGGTCACGTCCAAGGCAGTGGTAGGCTCATCCGCAATGAGCAATTTGGGAGAACAGGCCAGCGCCATGGCGATGACCACCCGTTGCTTCATACCGCCGGAAAACTGGTGAGGATATTCGCATCCCCGCTCCGCCGGGATCCCCACCATCTCCAGCTTTTCCCTTGCCTTAACCAGAGCCTCCTTTTTTGTAACCTCCTCATGGATGCTGATTGTCTCCGCAATCTGATCCTCCACATTATAAATAGGATTGAGGGCAGTCATGGGGTCCTGAAAGATCATGGCAATTTCACCGCCCCGGAAATGCTGAAGCTCCTTGGCGCTCATTTCCAGAATGTTTTTCCCGTCAAACAGGATCGTTCCATTTGTAATTTCCCCCGGCGGGGACTGAATCAGGTTGAGCACAGAAAGGGCCGTGGTGGTCTTTCCCGCACCGGTCTCCCCTACCAGGCCAAGCGTCATACCCTTATTCAAAGTCAGGGACACATGGTTGACCGCCTTTACTACACCGTCCATCGTTACAAACCGGACAGAGAGATCCTGAATATCCAGCAAATGCGTCTGCTCCATCGTTTGTCACCCTCCTCGCATACTAAATTTATAC
>CAZVVH010000120.1:0-6778 GCA_964630475.1 uncultured Oscillospiraceae bacterium
CGCCCATTTCCAGGAAGCCGGGCTTGTCGTAATCAGGCTCGTTGGCGGGATCCTCCAGATCCAGGCCTTCGTGGGATAGGTGCCACAGGTTCTTGTCCTTGGAGTAATTGGTCTCGCGGGTGATCTTCAGAGGCACGTTGTGGGCCTCTGCATAGTCGATCTCCTGGTCCCGGGAGACAATGTCCCACTCACGCCAGGGGGCGATGATCTTCATGCCAGGGGCGGAGCGCTTAATGGCCAGCGCAAAGCGGACCTGATCGTTGCCCTTGCCGGTGCAGCCGTGGCAGATGGCATCGGCGCCCTCGGCCAGAGCGATCTCCGCCAGCTTCTTGCCGATGACGGGACGGGCGAAGGCGGTGCCCAGCAGGTAGGTCTCATATTTTGCGCCAGCCATGACAGAGGGGATAATTACGTCATCCACCATCTCGTCCACCAGGTCAGCCACAATCAGCTTGGAGGCGCCGGTCTTGATGGCCTTCTCTTCCAGACCCTCCAGCTCATCGGCCTGACCCACGTTGCCGGAGACGGCAATGATCTCCGGGTTGTTATAATTTTCCTTCAGCCAGGGAATGATAATGGACGTGTCCAGGCCGCCGGAATAAGCCAGAACGACTTTTTTCACTTCGAATTTACCCATATTTGGTATCCTCCTGAAAATAATAAATGATAATGTTACAAAATAAGAAAAGCGGTCACAAAGAACCGGGATTTGACGATGATGTTATTCTAGCACAGCGCAATGGGGATTTCAATTATCAATTTGAATATATATTCGAAAAAATCCCGGGTAAAATGGAGGAAAAACCACAAATGCGCGAATAAATATTCATATATAAATGAATAATTGAATGAAAAATGCAAAGCCCCCACACACAGAAAAAGACGGAGACGACGCAACGCCTCCGCCTTTTCATGTTGAAAATTATTCCTGAGAGATAGCGCCCATGGGGCAAGTATCTGCGCAAGCGCCGCACTCGATGCAGGCGGAAGCGTCGATCTCATACTGAGTGTCACCCTGAGAAATAGCACCGACGGGGCAGCCGCCCTCGCAGGAACCACACATTACGCAGTCAGAGCCGATTTTATAAGCCATGTAGGAACACCTCCATTCTCAAACTACCTACATTCTATCACCTTTTGTAAAAAAATCAATGGGAATCTGAGAAAATGGAATATTTTTTTATAAAACTCTCATAATGAATGACAGGACTGTCCAGCTCAGGAAAGCGCTGGACGAAGGGGACGGTCCACAGTTCACAGGAGGCAGGAACAATGAATAAGGAAACAGCAGCATTTGGTAAGCAGAAGGAAGATATGGAAGTGGCGGGCAGCCTGACCCCGGAGCTATCCGGCGGAAAGCACACCCGACCCCATCCCTTCCGCTATGCAGGACAGGATCCGGAAGGCGCCCCACCCAGAGGGCAGGAACCTACGCATGAATGAGGAGCATATGAAACAGCGACAGTTTACAGATCACGCACGGGCAGCAATTCTGCTGGCCTGGGACAATGCAAGAAGAATGGGCCACTGCTATGTGGGAAGCGAACACCTGCTGCTGGGACTGCGGCAGGTGTCCGGTTCCGTAGCCGCCGGGCTGCTGGACAGCTGCGGCGCCCATGAAAAGAATCTGACGGAGGCGGTTTCCGCCTCCGCTGGGTTGGGGGTGCCGGAGGGGCTTTCCCTGGGCGTCACCGGTCGGTTCCGCACCATAGTGCGGCAGGCGGCGGCCGAGGCCGCGGGCCGGGGCAAGCGGCAGATCGGCACCATTCATTTGCTGGCCGGCATCGTCTGCCAGCGGGAAGGAGGCAGCGCTATGGCGCTGAAAGGAGCCAAGGTGGATCAACAGCGGCTGTATACGTCGGTCTTTGCCTACTTAGGAGGGGAAAATTGCTCCGGCCCCAAGGGCAGCCGGGGGAAGGAGCCGGAAACGGTGCGGGATTCCAGGCAGTTGGAGCAGTTTTCCCGGGATCTGACGGCTCTGGCCTCCGAGGGGAAGCTGGACCCGGTTTCCGGCCGGGATCGGGAGCTGGAGCGGATTATTCAGATTTTGATCCGCCGTACCAAGAACAATCCGGTGCTCATCGGTGAGGCCGGTGTGGGCAAAACTGCCATTGTGGAGGAGCTGGCCCGGAGAATGCGCTCCGGACAGGTGCCCGAGGGGCTGAGAGGGTTTCGCCTGCTGTCCGTTGACCTGCCTGCCATGGTGGCGGGCACCAAGTACCGGGGAGAGTTTGAGGAGCGAGTCAAGCGCCTGACCAATGAGGTGCGCAGGGCCGGGAATATCATCCTCTTCCTGGATGAGCTTCATACCCTGGTGGGGGCTGGTTCCGCAGAGGGGGCCATTGACGCCTCAAACATTATGAAGCCTGCCCTGAGCCGGGGAGAGCTGCAAATTATCGGCGCCACCACCCGAGAGGAATACCGCAAGTATATTGAGAAGGATGGCGCGTTGGAGCGGCGGTTCCAGCCGGTGCAGGTGGATGAACCCACCCGGGATGGGGCGTTGGATATCCTCTATGTTCTGCGCAGCCGGTATGAGCTGCACCACCGTCTTTCCATCTCCAACGAGGCCCTGCAGGCGGCGGTGGACCTTTCTATTCGGTATTTGCCCGACCGCCAGCTTCCGGACAAGGCGGTGGATCTGATGGACGAAGCCGCCGCCGCCGTGCGGCTGACCGCGGCGGTGGTGCCCCCGGAGCTGGAGGAGCTGCGCAAGCGGATGAACCAGGCGGAGGCGGAGCTGGACGAAGCGGTGTCCATGATGAATTTTGAGCGGGCGGCCATGCTGCGGGACGTTGTGGACAATTTTAAGGATCAATATGAGACCGCGAAGAACCGCTGGCGCGCAGGGACTGGAGCCATGATGGTTGGAAAGCAGGATGTGGCCAAGGTGGTGTCCCAGTGGACGGGGATTCCGGTTCAAACCCTGAGCAAAAGTGAGGCGGAGCGGCTGATGGAGCTGGAAATCATTCTGCACAAGCGGGTGATCGGCCAGGAGGAGGCGGTTCGGGCGGTTTCCGCCGCCGTGCGGCGCAGCAGGGCGGGCCTGCAGGAGGGCAGCCGCCCTACAGGCTCCTTTCTCTTCTGCGGAACCTCCGGCGTGGGAAAAACCGAGCTGTGTAAGGCCTTGGCCGAAGCGCTGTTCGGCAGCCAGGAGGCCATGCTCCGCTTTGATATGTCCGAATACAGGGAACCAAACTCCGCCTCCCGGCTGGTGGGCGCACCTCCCGGCTATGTGGGCCATGAAGAAGGGGGACAGCTGACCCGAAAAATCCGGGAAAGGCCCTATTCCGTAGTTCTCTTTGATGAGCTAGAAAAGGCCCATGAGGAGGTCTGTAACCTGCTTCTGCAAATTTTGGAGGACGGCAGGCTCACCGACAACGTGGGCCGGGTGGCGGATTTCCGGAACACCATTGTGATTATGACCTCCAACGCCGGGTCGGAAAAGCTGTTGAGCAGCCGGACGCCTCTGGGCTTTCGGGAACCGGGGACAGAGGGCGCACTGCGGAAAGAGGTGGTCATGGACGCCCTCCGGAGCAGCTTCCGTCCCGAGCTGCTGGGGCGCATGGACGAGATCATTTGCTTCCAGCCCCTGGGGGAGGCGGAGCTTTGCCAGGTGACCGAAAAGCTGCTGGGAGGAATTGGTTCCCGCCTGGAAGCCAAGGGGATTCACCTTCATTATTCCACCGAGGCTGTAAAGGTAGCGGCTGGCGCCGCCACACCAGAAAGCGGGGCACGGCCCATCCGGAAGGCGCTGCGGGATGGCGTGGAGGATGCGGCGGCGGAGCTTCTTCTGCGGGGAGAGCTGAAACGGGGAGATACCCTGGAAATTCTTGTGGAGAACCAGGCGCTGACCGCCCGGGCATGCCCGGAGCAGATGCTGGCAGAGGGAAAAGCGGCGGTATAATCCATCAGGGGCGGAACGCTGCCAGGCCCTTCCGGACTGAATTTTCAACACCTGCGGAAATTTCCGCAGGTGTCTTCATTTTCCTTGATTCGACTTGGAAACAGGAATAAAATGAAAAGTAAACAGAGAAAAGGCGGTGACAGTACCATGGGCAGACAGACGCCGGTCAAAGGGATCGCCGGAGGAATCCTCCATTTGCTCTTTCCTCCCAAGTGTGCCATCTGTGGGCGCATTATCCGGGAGAAGGACAAGCTCCTCTGTCAGGATTGTAAGAAAACGCTGCCCTATGCCGAATGGGCGGAACATTTGTGGGAAGGGGACCTCCATCTCCCTTGCTCCGCGCCCTTCTATTATGAGGAAGAGTTGAGGGAGTCCTTTCTCCGCTATAAATTTCAGGGGAAGGACTTTTATGCGGAGCTGTTTGGAGGCTTCGTGGCGGAAGGGGCCAGGGAACAGCTGGAAGGCGGCTGGGACCTGGTGACTTGGGCGCCGCTGAGTGGGAAGCGCCTGCGGGAGCGGGGCTATGATCAGGCAAAGCTGCTGGCGGAAATTGCAGCAAAGCAATTGAGTCTGCCGCTGGAGCAGACGCTGATCAAGCAGAAAGATACCAAACCCCAATCCGGCTTGAAGGACGGCAGAGCCAGGGCGGAAAACGCCAGGGGC
Organism: uncultured Oscillospiraceae bacterium; assembly: GCA_964630475.1. Lineage (GTDB taxonomy): Bacteria > Bacillota > Clostridia > Oscillospirales > Oscillospiraceae > JAJQBJ01. Next base: position 4,571 of record CAZVVH010000120.1, read on the forward strand.
GCCTACGCGCCGGTCCGGGGCCTAAACCTGAAGGGAAAGCGGGTGCTGTTGGTGGATGATATTCTGACTACGGGCAGTACCATGAAGGAATGCGCCAAGGTGCTGCTGGGCTGTGGTGCGGAACGGGTGGAGGGCGCCGTGTTGGCAAGACACAGGCCATAGGGCGGCGAAGGTGAAAAATCTCCCGTTGAAATGCAATCGGTTTACAGATATAATAACTGTGTCAAAATGAATCAAATTCCGCTCGCTTTTATCGGAATCAATCGAAAGGAAAGTGGGTGGACTATGTTCCGTTTTGGAAAAGATATCGGCATTGATCTGGGCACAGCCTCTGTGCTGGTCTACGTAAAGGGAAAGGGCGTCGTGCTACAGGAGCCTTCTGTGGTGGCCATGGACAAGGAAACCGGCAGGGTTTTGAAGGTGGGAGAAGCTGCCCGGAAGATGTTGGGCAGGACGCCGGGGAATATTTTGGCCCTGCGCCCCTTAAAGGACGGCGTGATTTCTGATTACCACATGACCCAGCGGATGCTGCGGGAATTTGTACGGAAGGTGTCCTCTGTGCGGCTGTTCAAGCCCAATCTGGTGGTGTGTATCCCCTCTGGAATCACTGAGGTGGAGGAGCGGGCGGTCATTGACGCGGGACTCCAGGCCGGGGCCAGGCGGGTCTATCTGATCGAGGAACCCCTGGCCGCCGCCATTGGCGCGGGAATTAAAATTGCGGAGCCGGAGGGGCACATGATCGTGGACATCGGCGGAGGTACCACGGATATTGCGGTGATTGCGCTGTCCGGTGTGGTGCAGTCAGATTCCATTAAGGTGGCTGGGGACAAGTTCAACGAGTCGGTGATCCGGTATATTCGCAAAAAGTATAACCTGCTGGTGGGGGACCGGACGGCGGAGGAGGCCAAGATTCAGATCGGCTGCGTCTATTCCGTGGGGGAGGAGAAAAGCTTATCTCTCCGGGGCCGGGATCTGGTCAACGGCCTGCCTCGGGAGATCACGATCACCTCTGGGGAGCTGATGGAGGCCTTTGCCCCGCCTGCGACCCGGATTCTGGAGGCCATTCACAATGTTCTGGAGCGGACGCCCCCGGAGCTGGTAGGGGATATTTCCGCCAACGGGATCACCATGACCGGAGGCGGCAGCCTGCTGGCGGGCTTTGCCACGTTGATTCAGGAGGCCACCGGCATTGAAACCAGAGTGGCGGAGGACGCAGTTTGCTGCGTGGCCCGGGGAACGGGCATGAGCCTAGACTGCATCGGGAATATGAAGGACGGCACGGTGAATTTTGCCCGCCGCCGCCAGATGAACCGTTAGCGGGCAGGGAGACCTGTATCACAATAGAAAGAGAACGAACCCATGAAAGTTGCAATTTACACCTTTGGGTGCAAGGTGAATCAATATGAGACCCAAGCCATGGAGACCATCCTGACCCAGCGGGGCCACCAACTGGTGGAACTGGAAGAGGAGGCGGACGCCTTTATCATCAATACCTGTACGGTGACGGCGGTCAGCGATAAAAAGTCCCGCCAGATGATCCGCCGCTTAAAACGCCATAACCCACTGGCAGTGGTGGCGGTTTGCGGATGCTATGCCCAGATCAAACCGGAGGAGATCCGAAAGCTGGAGGTGGATTTGATCTCTGGTACAGGGGACCGCGTTGCCTTCCTGGATCAGCTGGAGGAGGAATTCAAACAGCGCCGGGAGGTGGTCCTGGTGGATCAATCCATGAAGCGGCGGGCCTTTGAGGTCCTGCCAGCCGGCGGCATGAAGAGCCGCACCCGGGCCATGCTGAAGGTGGAGGACGGCTGTGTAAATTTCTGTACGTACTGCATTATCCCCTTTGCCAGGGGGCCGGTGCGCTCCCTGCCCCTGGAGCAGGCGGTGGCGGATGCCAAGAAGCTGGCGGAGGAGGGCTATTTGGAGCTGACCATCACCGGCATTGAGATCTCTTCCTGGGGACAGGATTTGAAAAACGGCCTGAGCCTGATCGACCTGCTGGAGGGGGTCTGCCATGCGGCTCCCAATATGCGGATTCGGCTTGGTTCCCTGGAGCCACGCACCATTACGGAGGAATTCTGCCGGCGGGCCAGTGAACTGGACAACCTGTGTCCCCACTTCCATCTGTCCCTGCAAAGCGGCTGCGACGCCACCCTGAAGAGGATGAACCGGAAATGTGACACCGTCCGGTATCTGGAATCGTGCCAT
>CAZVVH010000121.1:0-6764 GCA_964630475.1 uncultured Oscillospiraceae bacterium
TCTCGTCGGAGGTGTTGCCGCCGCGGATGACCTCGATCAGCTTCATGGCCACAGGGGGATTGAAGAAGTGCATACCGATGACCTTGTCCTTATGGGTCACAGCGGATGCGATCTCAGTGATGGAGATGGAAGAGGTGTTGGTGGCCAGGATGCACTCGTCAGGAGTGGCAACGTCCAGCTTTGCGAAGATGGACTTCTTCAGATCCACCCGCTCGATGGCAGCCTCTACAACCAGGTCGGCGTCTGCCGCGCAGGTGTACTCGGTGTCAGCGGCAAAGCTCATGCGGCTCTTCAGCTCGTCAACATACTCCTGGGTCATCTTTCCCTTGGCAACCATCTTGGCAAAGCCCTTATCCAGAGCGGCCTTGGAGCCAGCGATGATCTGCTCATTGATGTCGCAGACAGTGACAGTCTTGCCGGCAGTTGCGAAAACCTGGGCAATGCCGCGGCCCATCTGGCCGCCGCCAATGACGACTACTTTATTGATAGCCATAATAAAATTCCTCCATTATTATAAATTGATCATTCAATGGGTTTACAGATTACTTGTTCTGGAAAACCTTTGCTGGCTTGTCCTTGTTTTTATCCAGGAAATATGCCATGCCATACTTCTGATCCTCGGTGTCAAAGCAGGCGCCGAACAGCTTCTCCTCTACCACGATGGCCTCGTCCATGGGCAGATCCAGGCCCTCGTTGATGGCCTTCTTGCAGGCGCGGACAGCAAAGGGGGCGTTGGCCGCGATGGCCTTTGCCATCTTCAGCGCAGCAGGCATCAGCTCCTCAGCAGGATAAACCGCATTGACCAGGCCAATGCGCAGGGCCTCGGGAGCCTTGATGTTCTTGGCGGTGAGAATCAGCTGCATTGCCATGCCGGGGCTGACCAGCCGCGCCAGCCGCTGGGTGCCGCCGAAGCCGGGGGTGATGCCCAGGCCAGCCTCGGGCTGACCGAACACAGCGTTCTCGGAGCAAAGGCGGATATCACAGGCCATGGCCAGCTCATTGCCGCCGCCCAGCGCAAAGCCGTTGACCGCGGCAATCACGGGGATGGGCAGCGTCTCAATCTTGCGGAAGATGTCATTGCCCTTCTTGCCGAAGGCCTCGCCCTCCGCCGCATTCAGGGTACTCATCTCACCGATATCTGCGCCGGCCACAAAGGACTTGGCACCGGAGCCAGTGATCACCGCGCAGCGAACCACATTCAGGTCCAGCCCATCCACAGCGGCCTCCAGATCACCCAGAACCTCGCTGTTCAGCGCGTTCAGGGCCTTCGGGCGGTCGATGGTCAGAACCGCTACCTGATCCTGAATTTCCACCTGGATATAAGACATTAGTAACGCCTCCTTGTTTACTTTATTAAAGTTTGTTATTTTTTTAACTAACTCTTGATAGAATAAACCGCAACGCGCATTTCCTTTGGATCTGCGCCGCTGCGCTTTTCCGGTAAGGACAGGCTATTCGATGCTTCACTCTATCACTTACACAAATATTAGTATAGTGATTTTCCTTGAAATATGCAAGTGCTTTCGGCCTAAATTGTAGCTAACAATTTCCACCATCCGAATCGGTATTTTTGACAATTTTGCCTATGAATCCGAAAACAGTCCAACATTTTGTCAACTTGACTGCCGCTTTGTTTCGCTCAGCCCCACTTTTGGCGGGGAAACCGAAAGTGTCCGCAAGCTCAGCAGATAAATCCCCACGGCGAAAAAAATGCAAGTCATCAGATTTTTCCATGCAAAAATCTGATGGCGCCGCAACCCCAGGTGAAGCAGCCGGGTACACAGTCCGGTCAGCACCGCCGCCGGAACCGGAAACAGCATCCCCCGCAGCTGATCCGGTTTCAGGCCCGCCGTCTTGTACAGTAGCCCCAGGCGCAGGGCGGCTTCCAGCACTGTCACACTGAGAATTGCCCAGGCACAGCCCCGGATTCCGAACCTTCCGGTCAGATACCAGGTGGGAACCAGTTCCAGCACACCGCAGCCGATGGCGATGGCTGCGGATTCCTTCTGCTTCCCCAGGCCATTCAGCCCTGCCGCAGAAACGGAATCCCAGCCTGCCAGCCCCACGGCCACCGAAAGAATCCCGATACACTCCCCAACCCGTTCCTCCTGGAAGATGAGCCGCCCCAGTTCGCCGCCAAACAGCACCAGCAGGGCCAGCAGAGGGAATACAATGGAGGAAACCGCCCCCAGCACCTGGGACAGCTTCTTCCTGCACTGCTCCCGCCTCCCTTCCGCCCAAAGGCGGGACAGATCGGGCAGCAGCACGGTACACAGGGCGCCCACAAAGCAGTTGGGAGCCGTCAGCAGCGGCAGGGTCATCCCAAAAAGGATCCCATAGACCTGGGTAGCTTCCCCCACCGCAATCCCAGAGGCGATGAGCCGCCGGGGCGTGATCACCGCATTCAGGGCAGAGAGAAGATTGCCCGTCAGTGCGGAGGCTCCAATGGGGACCGCTGTCCGGGCCAGCTTGCCGGGCAGTCCCGGAATATGCCTGGGCCTGATGCGAAGCCGGCGCCTGGCGGCCGTCAGAAGGCCGGAGGAAAACACCTCGCTGACCAGCATTCCTCCCACGATCAGTGCCGCCTTCTCCTCCACGTTGCCCGTGGGCACCGCAGAGAGCAGGAGGAGAATGGCCAGGGTGCGCACGGTCTGTTCCCCCAGCTCTACCCCGGCGGGAATCTCCACCTGACCCAGCCCATAAAAGTACTGCTTTTGCAGATTTTCAACCCCGGTCAACAGCAGACAGGGCAACAGCAGCAGCAACCCCAGCCAGGTCCGGGCATCTCCCAGCAGCTCTGCGGAGATAAAATCCCCGCACAGAGCCGCAGGCACCACTGCAATCAGCCACAGGACCCCCAGCACCTTCAGGGCCAGCCGAACCAACGCTTCTCCGCTGCCCCGGCCATGCAGCCCCTCCAGCTGCCCGGTCAAGGCGGAAACGGACATGGCCAGCCCGGAAATGGCGAAGGCGCTGAGCACGGAATAGGCCGGCATCAGCAGCTGGTAGACGCCCATGACCTCCGCCCCGGCCAGCCTTGAAATGCCGATCCGACAGAAAAAGCCCGCCGCCTGAGACAGCAGATTGACCGCTGTCAGCAGCGTGGCCGATTGAAACAGGCCCTTATTCCTCTTCACCGCCACGCCCTCCCTCTTCACAGACTGATGGAGTATATGAACTCCACCGGAAAAAGATGTTGCAATTTACAGGTTGAATGGCTAAAATAAACGTGTTGCCCTGTTTTTCGACAGACTTAGAGGATTGTGATATGAACAAACCCGCAGCGCGCTGGCCCCATGCTGCCGCAGGCGTCATGCTGATGTTGTTTCTTGGAAGCATGTACGCTTGGTCTTATTTTAAAATAACCCTGGCCTCCGCCTTCCCCGCCTGGTCGGAGAAGCAGCTCACCAGGACACCTCCACTGGCTACACCTCTACTTTTATCATGGTCATTGTCATTGGATGCATTGCGCTGGCCGCCAACTGCTTTATCCGGAAGCCCTAACCTTGCAAAACGAAAGGATCTGTTAACTATGATTGCAACTGTTATCAACGCCGTGCTCATCCTGATTGGCGGCATGATCGGCATGATTTTCAAGAACCGCATCCCAGAGCGGTTTTCCAAAGTGCTGACCTCCGGCCTGGCTCTGGCCGTAATGTGCATCGGCATTACCTCCGCCATCAAAACCGCTGACACCCTGTGTATGATTATCTGCCTGGTCACCGGCACGGTGATCGGAGAGCTTCTCCGCATTGAGGACCGGCTGGACAGTCTGGGCGGCTGGATCCAACGGCATGTGGAAAAGGACAATCCCAACAGCACCTTTACCCAGGGCTTTGTCACAACCTCCCTGATCTTCTGCATCGGCTCCATGGCTGTCATGGGTGCCATTGAGGCCGGCATCAACCATAACTATTCCATCATCCTCTCTAAGGGAGTCATCGACGGAGTCACTGATATCTCCTTCGCCGCCACCATGGGTGTGGGTGCGCTGTTCTCCGCAGGGGCGGTGCTGATCTACCAGGGGCTTCTGACCCTTCTGGCCGGCGTGGTAGGCCCTTACCTTTCCGCCGCCGTGGTCACGGAAATGAGCGCCGTGGGCGGCCTGCTGATCCTGGGCATCGGCTTTAACATGATCTTCCCGGAGAAGCACATCCGCGTAGGAAATATGCTTCCTGCTATATTTCTGCCCATCCTTTATCTGCCGGTCTCTGCATTTTTGAGCAATTTGCTGTAAAAGCCCCCTTGTTTCTCCATCACAGCCGTTCATTTCTTCAAATTTTCCCTTTTTTTGCAATTTCAGCATTGACAAGCCTGCATAAAAGGGGTTAGAATGTGAATGGATAAAAAGCAACGACGGAGACAGTAGATTCCGGATGTCTGCTCTCAGCGAGCCGGGGACAGTGCAAGCCCGGCAGCCGGCCCGGTTTTGAATATCACTCCTGAGCTTCAGGCCGAACGGTTTCCAGTAGGCCCTGACGGCCCTTCCCCGTTATAGGAAGCGCGTATGATGGTATGCAGTAACAGGTGGTACAACGGAGTGCATGACGCACCCGCCCTTTTACAAAGGGCGGGTGCTTTTTTGTTATCTAATGCCCAAGCCGTATGTTGTTTTGATACCGAACACTTCCCAATACGAAGGAGGAAAGAGAATGAAAAATATGATCGAGATTCGCTGGCATGGCCGGGGCGGCCAGGGCGCAAAGTCCGCCTCCCAGCTTCTGGCCGACTCTGCCTTCTTGGCAGGCAAGTACGTCCAATCCTTCCCTGAATATGGCCCCGAGCGCGGCGGCGCGCCCATCACCGCCTACAACCGGATCGCCGACACCCGCTGCGACGTCCACTCCAACATCTACACCCCGGACTACGTGGTTGTTGTGGATGAGACCCTGCTGAGCACGGTTGACGTGGCCGCAGGCCTGAAGGAGAGCGGCGCCATCATCATCAACAGCGCCAAGGGCCCTGAGGAGCTGCGTCCCATGCTCCACGGCTACCAGGGCCGGGTCTGCACCATTGACGCTAAGGAGCTTTCCCTGAAGCACTTGGGCCGCTATTTCCCCAACAGCCCCATGCTGGCCGCTGTGGTGGAGGTCAGCCATTGCGTGGATCCTGACCAGTTTTTGAAGGATATGGAGACCTCTTATCGCCATAAGTTTGCAACCAAACCCCAGGTGGTTCAGGGTAATCTGGACTGTCTGGCTGAATCTATGAAGGAGGTGCGGGGCTAATGAAAGAGCTGAAAGCCGCGTCCATCAACATCAACCAGGCCTGGCAGGAGTATCCCGCCGGACTGGAAATCAACGAGGGGGGGACCTCCGTCCTCAACCGCACCGGCGACTGGCGCACCAAGATCCCTTACTGGGAACAGGATAAGTGCAAGCAGTGCCTGATGTGCACCCCCTACTGTCCCGACTCCTCCATTCCCGTTGTGAATGGCAAGAGACAGGACTTTGACTACGACCACTGCAAGGGCTGCGGGATTTGCTATTCCGTCTGTCCCTTCAAGGCTATCCGCTGGGAGGAGGTATAAGAGATGAGTATTCGCGACAGAATGTCCGGCAATGAGGCCATTGCCACCGCCATGCGTCAGATCAACCCCGACGTATTTGCCATGTTCCCCATCACCCCCTCCACCGAAATCCCTCAGTTCTTTGCCCAGTATGTGGCAGACGGCAAGGCGGATACGGAGTTCATCACCGTGGAATCCGAGCACTCCTCCCTCTCCGCCTGCATGGGAGCGGAGGCCGCCGGCTGCCGGGCCGTCACCGCCACCTCCTCCGCCGGCCTGTCCTACATGAACGAGGTTCTCTTCGTGGTGGCTTCCGCCCGTCTGCCCGTGGTCATGGCCGTGGCCACCCGGGCGCTGACTGGCCCCATCAATATCAACCATGATTACTCCGACTCCATGGCAGAGCGGGACTCCGGCTTCATCCAGATCTACTCCGAGAACAACCAGGAGGCCTATGACAATTTCCTGCAGGCCCACCGTATCGGCGAGCACCCCGACGTCCGCCTGCCTGTGATGATCTGCGAGGACGGCTTTATCACCTCCCACGCTCTGGAGAACATCCTGCTGGAGGAGGACAACGCTGTTAAGAAATTCGTGGGCGAATATCACCCTGAAAATTACCTGCTGAACGAGGAAGCCCCTCTGGCCGTTGGCCCCTACGGCATTTCCGCCTACTACATGGAGGCCCGAGTCGCCCAGGCTGAGGCTATGAAGAACGCTAAGCGGGTGATCCTGGAGGTGGCCGCTGACTTTGAGCGCACCTTTGGCCGCCGTTACTCCTTCTTCGAGGAATACAGAATGGAGGACGCCGAGATCGCTATGGTCATCATGGGCTCCTCCGCGGGCACCGCCCGGGCTGCTGTGGATGAACTGCGGGAGCAGGGAGTCAAGTGCGGCCTGATTAAGGTCCGGGTGTTCCGCCCCTTCCCTGGGGAAGAGCTGGCCCAAGCCTTGAAGGGATGCAAGGCCGTGGCCGTTTTGGACAAGAGCGAGGGCTTCTCCGCCAACGGCGGCCCCCTGTTTGCGGAAACTGCTTCCGCCTGTATCAATCTGGACGCCCGTCCCAAGATGGTGGATATTGTCTACGGTCTGGGCGGACGGGATTTCACCGTGGATCAGGCTCTGCGAGTCTTCCGCCGGCTGCAAAAGATCGCAGCCACCGGCGAGGTTGGCCCCACCTATTCCCATATGGGCCAGCGTGATCTGAGAGAAGAGGTGCAGTAATCATGGCATATAATTTGAGACAGGAAATGAA